>NZ_JAUBOQ010000022.1:0-17147 GCF_036700325.1 Microcoleus sp. Z1_B2 | reverse complement strand
TCCGCCCCCCGAAGAAGCGGAAACTCCTTTGCCATCAGCGGAGTAAGGGAGATTACACCTGTGGCAAAAATCCTTTTCCTCAATTGATGGGACTGGCTCTGGGGCCCATCCCACAAGAGTTATTTTTGCTTGTGGGATGGGCCCCAAAACCCGTCCTAATTATTTTTGCAAGAGGTCTATTGAATTAATTTGAGGCATAAGGAAATAGGCAGAAGGAAGGAGCCAGAAGAAGTGTTTTTACAAATATGAGATGCTCCATCACAGTTAATGATTTTGTATCATATTCCGCTTGCAGAAACAAGATGGCTAAAAAGTCAGCCATCACTACAAAAAGTAGTTAAAAATGCTTAAGAATCTCCATGCAGCTAACAATTAGCGATTAGGAACTAATACCAATTTCATAAAGTAGCGCTAGATATTACCCCCCCCAACCCCCCCTCCCGCGGGGGGGCTAAGACTTCATCCATAGCACATCTTTAGATAAATGGTATAACAACATAAGCTTTTTTATATTGACCACGAATTTCTTCATGTGGTACCCGCCACGTGATTTATCCATGGAATCAATCGAAAATCGAAAATCAGAAGAGCCCCCGCATTTATCCGTGGGGTCGCCTCTAAAATCTAAAATCTAAAATCTAAAATCTAAAATCGATTAGCGATTAGGAACTAACAACATAAGCTTTTTTATATTGACCACGAATTTCTTCATGTGGTACCCGCCACGTGATTTATCCGTGCAATCAATCCAAAATCGAAAATCGAAAATCAGAAGAGCCCCCGCATTTATCCGTGGGGTCGCCTCTAAAATCGAAAATCGAAAATCTAAAATCGATTGACGGCGCACAATTTATTAACTATAATTACCAGACCCGAAATAACAAAATTGTTACGCCTAACAGTTTTTCTCAAATAACCGTTAAACTATTCTAACGTTTGCGCGTACCCAACGTTGCAGGCACAACCTATATCTGTTAAGGATTCGTCCTGATTCACAGGAGCAAGATTTTAAAATATGCATCTCAGCGAACTGACTCACCCAAACCAATTACACGGCCTCTCGATTCATCAACTCGAACAAATTGCCCGACAAATTCGAGAAAAGCATTTAGAAACTGTAGCCGCTAGCGGCGGCCACCTCGGCCCAGGATTGGGTGTAGTCGAACTGACCTTAGCACTCTACCAAACACTCGACCTCGATCGCGACAAAGTTACTTGGGATGTCGGCCACCAAGCTTATCCTCACAAATTGATAACCGGCCGCTACAACCAATTTCACACCCTGCGCCAAAAAGACGGCGTTGCAGGCTATCTCAAGCGCTGCGAGAGCAAATTTGACCACTTCGGCGCCGGCCACGCTTCCACAAGCATTTCCGCAGCGTTAGGGATGGCGATGGCGCGCGACCTCAAGGGGGAAAACTTTAAAACTGTAGCAGTCATCGGCGACGGCGCCTTGACTGGGGGCATGGCACTCGAAGCGATTAACCACGCGGGCCATATGCCGAAAACCAATTTGTTAGTTGTGCTCAACGACAACGAGATGTCAATCTCGCCCAACGTCGGCGCAATTACCCGCTATTTGAACAAGATGCGATTGTCGCCACCGGTGCAGTTTCTCAAAGATAACTTAGAGGAACAATTCAAACACATTCCCTTTGTCGGCGAAACTTTTACTCCAGAAATGGAACGCCTCAAAGAAGGGATGAAACGCTTGGCTGTCTCGAAAGTTGGAGCAGTAATTGAAGAATTGGGCTTTACTTACATGGGCCCGGTAGATGGACACAATTTGGAAGAGTTAATTACCACTTTCAAACAAGCTCATACTATCCAAGGGCCTGTGCTAGTTCACGTTGTGACGGTGAAGGGCAAAGGATATGCGATCGCCGAAAAAGACCAAGTAGGATATCACGCCCAAAATCCCTTTAACTTAGCCACAGGCAAAGGCATTCCCTCCACTAAACCAAAGCCTCCAGCTTACTCGAAAGTCTTTGCCCACGCCCTAGTCAAGCTAGCAGAAGATAATCCGAAAATTGTCGGCATTACCGCTGCTATGGCAACCGGAACTGGTCTGGATAAACTTCATGAAAAACTGCCTAAACAGTACATTGATGTCGGGATTGCCGAACAGCACGCCGTGACTTTATCCGCTGGTTTAGCCTGCGAAGGAATGCGCCCGGTTGTGGCAATTTACTCGACATTTGTCCAGCGGGGATACGACCAAATAATTCACGATGTTTGTATCCAAAATTTGCCAGTTTTCTTCTGTTTGGATCGCGCGGGCATTGTCGGTGCTGACGGCCCAACTCACCAAGGAATGTACGACATTTCTTTCTTGCGGTGCCTGCCAAATATGGTAGTTATGGCACCAAAAGATGAGGCAGAATTGCAGCGGATGGTAGTCACGGGAATTAACCACACCAGTGGCCCGATCGCCATGCGTTACCCGCGCGGCAACGGTTACGGCGTGCCTTTGATGGAGGAAGGTTGGGAAGAATTGCCGATCGGCAAAGCTGAAATTCTCCGCAACGGCGACGATGTGCTGATTTTGGGTTATGGTTCAATGGTTTATCCGGCAATGCAAACCGCCCAGATTCTGAGCGAGCACGGTATTGAAGCAACTGTCATCAATGCGCGTTTTGTCAAGCCTTTGGACACCGAATTAATCTTGCCTTTAGCACAGCGAATCGGCAAAGTTGTCACAATGGAAGAAGGCTGTTTGATGGGAGGCTTTGGTTCAGCAGTAGCCGAATCTTTGCTCGACAATAATGTCCTCGTGCCCCTGATGCGGTTGGGTGTACCCGATACATTGGTAGATCATGCAACGCCTGAACAATCATTTGCCAGTTTAGGATTAACTCCGTCGCAAATGTGCGATCGTATCTTAGCAACATTCAGCCGCAAACAGTCTCCTGTTAGCGTGTAAATAGCTAGAATGGTAGGGTGCAGCGCACCTTACCATTCTAGCTCCGATCTATGACAGTGAAAGAGCAGCATGATTGAAGGAAGATTTGAGGATAAGGGAGAAAAAACAATGACTAACGTAAAACCAAATCGTACCGTGCGGCGGGGAAGACTGTTCCCAGAAATTCAGTGGTCAGAAGAAAAAAAAGCCCAGTGGCGAGCCGAAAGAGAAGCATTTTATCAGCGCTGCAAACCAATTTTCGATCGCCTCAAACCAGAATTGATTAAAACCCACTACAACTGGTACATGGCCGTTGAACCCGACAGCGGAGACTATTTTATCGACAAAGATGATATGGTGGCTACCAAAATGTGTCGCCAGAAACATCCAAATGCTATCCCCTTCATGTTCCGCATCAACAATACAGGGGCGTGTGGCACGATATGATTCAAGGAACATTTGGTGATGAGGATGAGCTATTTTTGGAAATTGAATTGATTGCTGATAACGGCTTAGAATTACCTGTTGATGCCCTGCTAGATACAGGTTTTTAGGGCTGGTTAGCAATGGACAGTCAATCGATTTTAGATTTTAGATTTTAGATTTTAGATTTGAAATTGAATAATTGAATAAAGCGAGATTACGGATGAATCCGGGGGATTTTACCCTAATGGGTGCCGGAGTACCGGAAATTTTAATCGGCCGCCAGTTGTTGAAAAATCGGCGATTGGTAGTTGATATTTCGGCGGGTGTTTTGACATTGGAAGCGAGTTAAAAGCAAAATGAATTTAAAAAGTTTTGACATAGTAATAGTAGGAGCAGGCCCTGCAGGCGGTCACTGCGCGAGAATCCTAGCCCAATCCGGCCACAAAGTCTTGCTGGCAGAGCAAAACGACAATTTTAATAAAAATGACTTTTCTAGCGCCGCTACACCTCTAGAAACCCTCTCTAAATTCGATTTACCTGAATCCGTTATCGGCAGTTTTTGGCACAAACTTACTATTGAAACTAGCAAAGTCAGTCAAACTTGGGAGTCTCCCGAAAGCTTGGGAGTTGTTCTCAACTTTGCTAAATTTAGAGCATTTTTGGCTAGCGAAGTTGAGCGATTTGGCGGTGAAGTTTGGCTTGGTTATCGCTACATTCGACACTCACAAGAAAACGGCGAAACAATAGTCGAATTTAAACAGTTATCCGACGGTAAACTTATCCAAGTTAGCACGAAAGTATTGGTTGATGCTACTGGCTTCGCTAGGGCGGTTATGTACGAAAAAGAGAATGATAAGCCCAATTTTTTGTCGGGAACTGGAATTGAATATTTAATTGAAGTAGAGCCAGAAGTTTACAATAAATACAGCGGTGATTTAATCTTCTTTTTGGGCGATAAATGGATGCCGAAGGGTTATTCCTGGATATTCCCAATGGAACAAAACCGACTGAAAGTTGGTGCGGGTCGCATTTTTTTAGACCCGAAAACGGTGAGGCATTTGTCACCGCTGAAAAAATATATTGATTTACTGATTGATGAATATCTGAAGTCTAAAAGTTATAAAATTATTGACAAACATGGTTCGACGCTGAAGTACAGTCCTGGTTTGAAGGATATTTATTGGAAAGAAAATAATGTAATTGCGATCGGCGATACTGTCTCGACAGTAAATTTTTTGGGCGGCGAAGGGATTAGACACGGGATGGATGGTGCCCAAATCGCAGGGAAATATATTCAAAGCTATTTGCAGGGGAAAATCTCAGATTTTCGGGATTATGAGACCCAAATGCACCGCAAGTTTGATCGGAAATGGAATATTTCAGAAAGGTTGGCGGTGAGAAAGTATATCGATGATGTTAATGATGAACTAACCGATAAAATGATTTCTTATTTAAAGTATATGAAAACTGAAGAGGTGATGGATATTTTATTTTATTATAAATTTGAGAGAATTTCCAGAGGATTCGGCGGTTATTTGCAGCGGAAAATCAAGGGATTGATTAAGCGATTTCACTTGTAAGGTGCGTCTGTTGAAAAATTGTTAGTTGAGGGAAAAATCTCGCTGGCTGACGCAGCCTACTGACTTAAAAGTAAGGTGCGTCTGTTGAAAAATTGTTAGTTGAGGGAAAAATCTCGCTGGCTGACGCACCCTACAAACCTAATTGCCATAAAAATTTTTCTCCTGTAACTTTAATGCGCGGCAGAGACATTAAATTATCGTCAAAACTGCTATAATTTAATTTATATGATACACCAAAAGTATATCCACTCGCTCCAATTAAATGCGCTACAATTGGATCGACATCCCCGTAAGGATAGGCAAAACATTTAACAGATTTCTCTAATCCCCGTTCTAAGATAGCACGGGATTTCGCCCCCTCCCGCACAATTTCTGTCGGCGACAATGCCGTCAAAGGTTGATGAGTAGCAGACATAGAACCGAATTCAATTCCTGCATTCTGCAGTTGCAAAATTTCCGGCCATCCCATTAACTGCACTTCTTCAAATTCGGCTTTTTCCCAACTATTTGTCTTTCCTATTGACTCAGCTACGAGAAAAACAGTCGCTGTAAAATCAAAGCGTTTTAGCAGAGGCCAAGCATATTGGAAAAAGTCGAGATAGCCGCCGTCAAAAGTCATCAATACAGCTTTACCGGGTAAAGGAGTTTTATCCCGTTTCGCACTTTGCCAATTTTCCCAACTCGCACTATAATAACCGCGATCTTTGAGATACTGCAACTGTTGTTCCAAAACCTGGGGGCTAACTGCGTCTAAACTGTCAGGAGAAATGCGGCGGTAGGAGAGAATCGGCAGCCTTTGTGTAACGCTATGGTTGTCCAAAACTTGAGGTTTCACGGAGTGAGAAACTTCCTGATAAGAAGATTTTGAGCGAATGATTTCCGGTGCGTAAAATACTTGCTTTGGGAACTCGTTTTCTTGGGGAATTTGCATTGTCGGTTCCCCCGCGATTGCTGCGGCTGACTCGATTTCCTGTAGCGCAGCCGCCGGGAGTGAGGCGCGACGGCTGACACTTGTCCCGATCGCACCCGATCGCCTGCCGAAGATCACCGCATTTTGGGGGTAAATGCCCCCAGCACCCGCTGCATTCAAACTGTCGGGCAAATTAGACCTTTGTTGAGCACAAGAGGCTAAGCGCGATCGTAGCCATTGCTTGCCGTTGAGTGGTTTTCCCAGCAAAGCTTCTCGCACGGCGGCGACGCACAACTCAAAACCCATATTTCGATTAATTGTCGATCGCAATTTTTGAGCCGAAACAAAATTATTTTCCACCGCAACAGTGACAATCCCGACAGCAACGCCGCCTACTTTCACCAGCACGTCTATTTCCGAAAGCTCAACTTTTATATTAGCAAATTCCTCGCTAACTTCTACAGCAATCAAATCTTTTTCGAGGGTAATTGTTGGGACTTCCTCAGCTATTTCATGATTGTAGAAATCCTCCAAATTCCAATGGGGACGCCCCCATAATTCTTGCAAAAATAGCGTCCAGTCATGTTTAGGGTGCAATGGTTTCAGCACAGTTTCCCACAATTTATTGCCTTTTTCGCAGCGATTGCGTTGAAAGAAGCGATCGAGAATTTGCCAAGCAAACTGGGCTGCAACCGCATCCGCCAACACCGAAGCCGCAACCATGCCATCGCAAATCGGCAATTCAACAATACCGAGTTTAATTCCTTCTAGTTTTATCGTACAGCACAGGCGATCGTATATTTGCGGAAGATTACAAATATCGGAAATTGGTTCGCTCACTTCCACCGTCAACTTCCAGGCAATTTCACCCTTTACTCGCTTAATCTTATCTAAAATATATCGAATTTCCTGGTCATTAAAAATTTTATGATATTTGTGAACCTTATTACTTTTAACCTCTCTATCAATCCCTTGATGCCAAGGCAGATTTAAACTGAGATGAGCAGCTTTTTCTTGATAAAACTCCAGCATTTTATCATCATACTCAATTTCCATAAACTGACAAAGTTTTTCTAATTTTTTGACTTTATTGTCGAGTATTTCCTCATACTTGACTAATATATGATTAGAATTTTTAGCATATTTGTGACTAATTAACATCGCCTCCTTCCAGCGATGGATACAGTGGTTTAAATCCCAACCAGGCCCCCACAAATCATGAGAATTCCTAGTCGCCTCATGCAGAGAAGCTATTGTATCCATACTGTTTCGCAAAATATGTATAAATTTAGCATCCGGCAAAAAGCGCTGTATGTCCTCAATAAAATATATGTGTTCCGGCGTTTTTTCCAACCAAATACTTTTGTTTTGTTCCGCCGCCAAACCATCCAAAACTCCGACAAACCAACTAACTTTAGTTGCCACAGTTTGACTATCATCAAAACCTTGCAAAAGTTCAGGCCGATTAATCTCATCCTTAAAAAAAGCTTCCATCCTACCTGGCAACTTTCCCGCAAACTTCTTGTACAGTAAATAGTGAAAAAACTTAGATTCAGGAAAAGAAATAACTTCAGGGTGAGCAGCTAATAAACTTTGAAGCATGGTTGTGCCGCTTCTCGGAGAGCCTACTAAAAATATCCGTTTCATTTTTCTAGCTGATAGATGGTTTGTGAATTAATTTTTTTTTTAGGAACCGCAGAGAGCGCAGAGGGCACAGAGGAAGAGAAGAAAGAGGTATGATTCATGTTCGTCTCTGGGCACTCTGCATTTAAAAACTTTTTTCCTAACTCCAACTAAAATCCTCATGCAATAAATCCGAAAGTTCCTGATTGTAAGGTTTGAAATAATTAGTCAATTCTTGTTCTATTGTCGCTGGCATTTGGCTGTATTCATCGACATGATTAATTTCATATTTTTTACTTGTATTTTCACTAATATCCAGGAATTTCAATACTTCGGAAAATACTTTGCCTGTATGTGCGTAAAAATCTTCGCTCTTGATAATTAGCAACTGTTCTCTCGGAAAATAGTCGAGCCAATTTTTGATTTGTTCTACATAAATTCCCCGCGACAAATAGGAATAATGCTGGTGATTGAAACTGTAATAATTTTCATCTGCTTTGATTTTTTCAATCTCACCTTTGAGTCGAGCGGGTTCAGAAGCGATCGCCTTTTCAAAATCCAACTTTTCGGTGCCTCGCGCCACTTCTAAATGATAGTGCATCCACGCTCGTTTTACTGGGTTTCCCAGCATTACAATCAGCTTAACATCCGGGAAACACTTGTAAACTCGCTCCGCCACCAAAGGATGATAAATATAGTAAGAAGTCATCTCCCACAGGATCACCTTCTCACTCGCTACACTCCGTGTCAACTGCTTGCTGTACCAATCAACACCACGCTCAAAATTTAATTCAAAAAAGTGAATATCTCGAGAACCTTCTTTGATAATTTGCAAGTGATTTTCGAGATGGCTGTATAGATATTCTGTGCCACAGTTTTGAGCGCCAATTATTAAAAAGTCAGGTTTTTGCTTGTTTTCCAACTGAGTCAAAATCTTGGCGTAGCCCGGATGATTATTATCCAAATCGTAAGTTGCCGTGGCTGGTTCGGCCACATCCATAAGCGGCATTTTGCCCTCAAATTCCCAGCGGTACGGCGGACAAAGAATCGTTTTTTGGTTTACAGTCGATCGCACGTACAGCGGATAAACCTGCCACTGATAATCGTAGGCGTAAGCCAAAGTTTCCTCGTAAACCCCAGCATTCACGTAATACTGACCGTTTCCTAAATCCAGCCTATCTATTTGCAGCCGGATTTTGCCTTTCCCTTTCACCAGCGGCAGCAGTCTGCCCATTTGATTAGTATTAGTCTCAAAACAACTTTGACCATCATCCCTGCTGATTGTCACGGCAAAAATAGCAGCAGAAATTTCCTGCGCCACCGAATAATGAATTTCAATGCTAATAGCATCACCGCTATCTATTTCCGTATTTGGCGACACTTTGACATCGGTAATTTCTACTTCCATAGTACCGAAGCGATTCTGATTACCTCGCAGTGGCGAACCGCTACTTGTAGCTTCAGCAGCACGCAGGGGAGTGCTATTTTCTGTGGACGATCGCATTTCTGACAAATACTGACCGACTACCACTTCCGGTTCCCCGTAAGCGACGATTTCACCGGATTTCAGCCACAAAGCCCGATCGCACATTTTCTGAATTTGCGACGCAGTGTGAGAAATCAAAACAATCGCGCATCCTTGATTCTTAAACTCAGTTATCTTATTCAAACATTTAGTTTGAAAAGCCACATCACCAACCGACAAATGTTCATCAACTAACAGCACTTCTGGATCGGTATGCACCGCCACCGAAAAAGCCAGCCGCATTTTCATCCCCGTACTATAAGTCCGCGTCGGGCTGTCAATAAACTGTTTTAACTCTGCAAATTCCACAATATCGTCAAACCTGCGCGCCACTTCCCGGCGAGTCAAACCGGCCACCACCGCGCCCACAAACACGTTTTCTCTGCCCGTTAGATCCGTGTGAAAACTCGCACCCAAATCTAACAACCCGCCAATTCTGCCGTTAACTTTAATAGAACCTTCCTCAGCCCTGCAAATACCGCCTACAACTTGCAGCAGCGTTGATTTTCCCGCGCCATTCTTTCCAAGAATTCCCAGCATTTCGCCAGGAGAAACAGTAAAATTTATATTCCGCAGCGCCCAAAAACTCGCCTCCGGCTTCAGCTTCCACCAACCGGACAAAGCGGCTTCCATAATCGTATGAGGTTTCGCGGTAGAGTAGCGGTTAAAACGCTTACCCAAACCTTTGACAATAATTGCTTCACGCATTTACACTTCCTCCACAAAATGAGCGCTTTGCCGTCTAAAAATTCCCAGTCCGATGGGTAAAAGAGCCGCCACAGCCAAGCTCAAAATTAACAGAGCAGACCAATCCGGCTGCATACCTTTAAGAAGTATGGCGCGGTAAGCTTCAATCAGGGGCACCATTGGATTTAAGTAATAAAAAATCTTAAATTTTTCGGGGACGCTGCTGATGTCGTAGAAAATCGGAGTCAGGTAAAACAGCATCTGCAAAACTACTCCCAAAGTGTGCTGAGTGTCGCGGAAAGTGACATTCAAAGCGGCAAGGGGATAAGCAAAACTAACTGTCAGGAAAAACTGAATAATCATCAGCAGCGGCAACAACAAGAGCACTGCATTCAGAGGAGCGCCATCAATTGCCAGAAAGATAAGTAACACCGGCAATGCTAAGAAAAAGTGAATGAGCCCCGTCGTCGTCGTGACTATCGGCAAAATTGCCGACGGGAAATTTGGCTGCCTGATTAGTGGCTTATGATTGGTAATTAATGCCGTTGATTTAAATAATACCGTTTGAGACCAATTCCAGATTAACAAGCCGCTGAAAGCAAAGGAAGAAAATTTTGGAATATTAAGGGGTACTACAGAGCGAAACAAAAAGGAAAATACAGCCAACTGTAACAGCGGACTGATTAAAGTCCAAGCAATCCCCAAGGTCGATCGCTTGTAAAGTAATTTCATCTCGCGATCGACCAATACCCGTAGCAAATCAAAGAAATGAGTTATTTTGCGAATATAAGCTACCTTTCCCGCATTTCTCACAGCACACCCCCAGCAACTATCTGAGGTTCTCCCCCGGATAAATTCCAGGGCAGAATCTTAACCAAATTCAGGGTCTGTACCAGAGTCTGTTTGTCAGAAATTGGTTCTAAAAAATCTGCTTCGATCAATTTTATTGTCATAATTACCTTTGTCACTTTCTGTGGCTTTTAATATCTAAATTACTATTTTCTATCACTTAATGTCTGACTTGATTACACCTCTATATTCTGTTTTTTATCTAATCTAATTATGTCATTTCTAGGAAGAAGTTTTCAGGTTTTTTTTCTCCAATACTGTAAACAACTGTAGATTTTGAAGTAGGGTGTTGTCAACCAAGCTAGGCTCGGAATGAGCAGCACTTTTGGGCATACCCTTAACCGCGATCGCCCGAGCCAGGGGTTCGGCAAAGTCAAGGGCCAGAATCGATCGCAAGTGAGCGCCCCGCAGTGGCTCTACACCGAATTTGGGAGTGACGTGACCGACAGACAGTTCACCGTAACTGAGGTAAATGCCATCGGGTTTTTTCTCGTCAATGATTCGTTCTGCTGCTTCCCAACCTTCCTGCAAATCGATTTCAATTTCATGTCTGCCCAAGTCAGCACCAGCAGGCTCACCTTGCATAAAACTAGAAAGAGCCGATCGACTTTTCAACTCATCAATAGCACCCCGCAAATACCAATAAGCGCGCAATTTTGCCCGCAACCACCGCCAAGTTCCCCGCATCCCCAAGCTTTCGAGTAAATCAAGAGATTTCCTGGCTCCCACAGCCAGCCAATCCACAGCAGCCGGCCAGAAAAACGTGACCGCCACCACAATTTTATCCACCAGCGAGTCAGCAGTTTCGTAGACTGCTATCGGCAGTATCGGTCTAAGTTCCGGGTGTCGGTACCCGATCAAAACATTCGATCGCCCTTCCTGACGAAATCTGCCGAAAGAGCGATCGAGATTGTTAGTTTCGTGTTCGTAATGATAGCCCACTGCTTCAGCAGCCACAACAAAAGGTACATTAGCTTTCAGCAAACGCATCCCAAACTCATAATCTTCTCCGCCACAGTTCCCAAAAGCCGAATCAAACCCATCGAGACGAGCAAACAGTTCTGCATCCAAAGAAAGGTTGCCGCTGAGCAAATCTAGATAAGTAAATCGATGACCGGGCTGACTCATCTGATAAAACTTCTCTTCCCACCACGATCGCACTTCCACCTCGAACAATGTAGTTCCTCCATGCAACTTAGGCGGATAGGGGCCCATGACAGCCGAGCCCGGACGCAAAGAGTGAACCCGCGCATGACTTTCCACCAAAGGCGGCAGCGCTTCGATATCGTCGTCGAGAAACAGCAGCAATTGCCCCGTAGCCGAAGCCGCTCCCGTATTGCGGGCGATGGCAGCACTCCGGCAATTTTCCTCGATCGCCTGCACTTTAAACCGAGCTTTATAGTCTTGTAGCATTGCCAAAGTATTATCTATGCAGCTATCTGCCACTACAATAACCTCGATCAGGTCGATCGGATAAGTCTGCAAGTGCAAAGCATCCAAAGCCCGCCGCAGCGAAGAACTTCGGTTGTGGCTAGGAATAATTATGCTAACTGTTAGATTTTCCATATTTACATTACAACAATTAACTTCATCTGCATTTCATCTCCCTTCATCGACCGTTAAAAATAATCTACAAATCCCTATTCATTGCTCCCCTTCATTTTTTGTAACAACTTCCTAGAAGCAAAATAAGCCATCGGCCCGCTAATGCAGCCCCGCAGTTGAGCCCACAGCAAATCCCTCGGAACCGCATCCGGCTGCTTTCGCAAAGAAGCAATTAATTCAGGAATTTGCTTATACCACAGCCATCCCCAAGCTAATAGAGGCACACTGAATTCTCTGTTGATTACAAACATCCGCGTCCAGAAAGCATAGACTCCGATGCCGTAGCCTTGGAGCGTTTTTCGCAATTCTTCCCAAGTGCGCCGATGGCGGTGCCAACTCAATGCTCTCGGCTCGTAGACAATGCAGTAGCCCGCGCGCAAAATGCGGGCAAAAAGTTCACAGTCTTCGCCACCCACCGTGGGCGTTCCCGCCCCCAAAGCTTCGTCAAACAGCCCAATGTAGTCGATCGAACTTTTCCGCAAAGCCATACTCGCCGAAACTCCCACAAGATGCACAATCAGAGGATTGCAGTGCGCCCCATCAACAACTCGGCGCTCAAATCCCCGCCCGTGGGGGCTGTAGCGCTCGAACCATTCTTGCGCTTCGGTTTCCAGTTCCAAGGGCATCACCAGCCCCGTGACGCACATCACTCGCGGATCGCTGAAATTTCGCAAGAGCGATCGCAGCCAGTTCGGATCGGGGGCCGCATCGTCATCTGTAAACGCTACGAATTCATGTTTAGCTTCGCGTAAAGCTCGGTTACGGGCAGCGCTGGAGCCTGGTAAGTCTTCGCGCACATAGCGGGCTTGTGGGTAATTTTTGACCAGTTCCTTCGTCGCGTCCGTGCTGGGGCAATTGTCAATTACTAAGTATTCCTGACCCTCGTCTGGGAGCTGCATCAGCGCGTCAAGAGTGCGCCGCAAATCTTCCGGGCGATCGCGCGTGCAAACCGCTACTGTAGCGATCTGCAATACCTCCACCGACCCCCGCTCATCCCATTCTAGAGTCTCGTAGAGCAAGTTTTTCCACAAGTTGTCCCCCGCAGCCTTCATCAGTGTTTCCCGTAATTCGTCACCGCCAATGCCACCTCCGACTACGGACAAAAGAGCTTGACCGATCGGTTTTCCGTGCAGTCGAATTAAAACCAAGGCTTTGCTGTAACGCTCATCAACCGTAATTTCTGGCGGGAGTTTGGAGATTTCCAGCTCAACAATAGCTGTTGCCATTTTAGATTTTATCTTTTATATTTTAGATTGCGAAAAAATCCTAGATACTCCGTATATTACCGGATGTATTTTAGCATAAATTGTTTTAGGGTATAGCAACTTCTCAATGCCACACTTGCCGATCGCCGATTGCGAATCAAATTGCGAATCAAATTGCGAATCAAACATAAAGCCTCATTGCTTTTATTGCTTTTATTTATTTTTACTTTCAATTACCCGCTGATGTCAAGTTTTTTCCCAACACAAGTTTTACCATCGGCAACGATCCCGCGTCGAGGATTGTGTCAATTGCAGGTATTATTGGCAGCCGATCGCCACCAAGCCTCGCCATTAATGCCACATCTAAAAACCCGATTTTTTGATAAAACCGGGTTGGTGCGATCGCTCCTCATTTCAGCTCTAATTGCGCTCTGATAAGCTGTGGAGCATTTAAAATAGTATTGTAGGGTGCGGAGCGTCCTCCGCGTTTCCCTTGCCGGTGGAAGCGATCGAGAGCTGACGCACCCTACTGGCCTCGTTAGTGGTTTAAATGCTCCACAGCTTACTATTCTCAAAAACCTAAGCTGTGGCGGCATTTAAATTGTATATCAAAAAAAATAAATTCGTGTGGGAAGTAGGGGGTTCGGCGTCCCGCCCGCCCTGAATATACAATTTAAATGCACGACAGCATACCAAATAATTCAACACTCTCGCCCTTCAAACTTTCGCGATCGAACCGCGCACGGATTAGGTGAAAAATACTCCCAAACTCAACCCTAAATCAGACCCATAAACGATAAAAGAAACAGGAGATTACAGGCTGGTTGGAGACTCATCGAGCTGAGATTACTTCTGGCAACTTAGTGGTATTTTTACAGAATGAATATCATGTATTGTCTGGGGATTTATGTGGCTATGTTTGGGGTTAAACAAAAAAACGCATCGTTTTGCCCCCTTGTCAATGAGCGGAGTAAACAAACGTATTATGGGGCAGTCAATCGATGGCGCGATTTTAGATTTTAGATTTTAGATTAAAGAATTGAAGTATTGACTTGCGCGAGATAAATTCGGGGGATCCTTTATCGGATACAGGTTTTTTATTTCTGCACGGATGAATCACGTGGCGGGTATCCTGGAGGCTTTCGGTCAAAAAGCCATTTACACTCTCTCCTCGATAGCCACAAGGTTTACTTAGAAGAATGTATCAAACTTTTACAAAAAAACCCATCAAACTCATAAAGTCTCTCTCTGCCTTGACAAAAGCAGTTAGGAATGAGAATTAAATAACTTCCACTCTTGAAAGTGGGATGGGCGTCCCGCCCGTCCACTCATGACGGGCGGGACGCCCATCCCACAATAACAATTAAAATTGTAAGTTATTTAATTCGCGATCCTTAGTTAGCACGATGGGGGTTCTTCCTTTTTCAGATTGGACTATAAACCGCCCTCAAAACCCTAAAAATGAAGAATTGTAAAGTTTTATCAAGATGTTTGGGCATCTGAATTAAAATCTTCTCATAAAAAAGACTAGCTTTTAGCAGGCGCAAATTGTGGAAAAAGGTTTAAAACTCAGAATATGAGATCGATCTCGCTACTCTTACATGGTGCAATAAAATGTAACTTTTGATGCAAGAACCAGTAGCCTGAACTTTGTCGAAGGCCCAAGGCCCATCCGGCCAATGCCTTCGGAAAATCGCCTTCTTGGCGCTGCATCAAATCTTAAGTGCAATTACTTTCCTTGCACGAGAGCCGGAGCCTTCGAGCCAACATTTAGCTCCAAGGGTTACGCACCAGAACTTTGATAAACCGGGTTTTTTTACCGGGAGCGAGGGCGGCAACAAAGTGTTTTCGTTCATCAAACCCGGTTTCAGCGTCCGAGACTGAACTCGATCGAATGAATGCAGTCGCAACCAATGTTTAAAAGAGGCGATACTGCAAGTTGCGTGCAAAGCAGGGAGCTAACCGCAGTGATGGATCTCGATTGTTTACCTTACGGCGCAGGCCACGCACAGGAAGGGGTCTGTCTGCTAGTCCGAATGGGGCCGCACCGCATTTTACTCGACTGCGGTATAGAGGATATTGCACCGCTATCAGCGACACTAAATCGATCGCTGCCAGCCGATTTTGTGGTGTGTACCCACGCCCACTCCGATCATGCCAGAGGTTTGCTAGCACTCCATCAATCTTTCCCCCACTTGCCAATTTACGCCAGCGAAGTGACAGCGCGACTGCTACCGCTCAACTGGCCACAACTGGCTCAGCAGCCAGAGTCCCGGTTCTGTCAGGGACTGCCCTGGCAGTCGCCGCTCGAAGTGCGCCCAGGACTGAGCGTGCAGTTGTTCCCGTCGGGTCATTTGCCCGGAGCTGCGACTGTGCTGCTGACTTATGCAGCCCCGCACCGCACCTACACCGTCGTTTACACAGGCGACTTTTTCCTGTCCAATTCTCGTTTGGTGGAAGGTTTGCCCCTAGGAGAACTCAGGGGCATGAAGCCGGATGTGTTAATTTTGGAAGGCAGTTACGGCACGGCGCGCCACCCTCACCGCCGACAACTGGAAAATCAGTTAGCCGATCGCATCCACCGCGCCATCGCCGACGGGTACTCCGTACTGCTGCCCGCGCCGGCCCTTGGTTTGGGCCAAGAAATGCTGATGCTGCTCCGCAGTCACCACTACTTTACTGGCCGCGACTTGGATATTTGGGTAGATGGCACTGTCGCCGACGGGTGCGACGCTTATCTAGAACTGTTACCCCAATTTCCCACCGCCGTCCAAAATTTTGCTCTGCACCAACCTTTGTTTTGGGACGAAAGAGTGAAACCCCGCGTCCGTCGGCTGTCTGCCGAACAGCGCCCCGGATTGGGAGCCATGCCCTGTATTGTAATTACAGACAAGTTAGCTGATTTGGCTTTGTATATTGCCGATAGCACAAACCCTTGGATTTTGCTCGCCCCTCAAAAACCAGGATATCCCGTCAGCGACTGGCTGGGCAACAGACCCCAATTTGGAGTCACAAGTGTCGAAACTTATCTGCTAGCCGAACACTGCGACGGGCCGGGGACTACCCAACTCATCCACAATTTGCGTCCCCAGCACGTAATTTTAGTCCACGGTTCCCCTGCATATTTGGCTGACTTGGCTAACTTGGACGAGCTGCGAAACCGCTACCAGTTGCACACTCCGGCGGCTGGAACACTTGTCGAATTGCCGATCGGGGAAATGTTTTTGCAGCCCGCTATCCCAGAAACTAACTATGAGGGAGAACTCAGCGAATTGGGGACAGAGGTAGCAATTAGCTTGCCGAGTCCGATTACAGCCGATCCTCGGTGGGCCAATTTTGCCGATACCGGTTTGGTAGAAGCGCGCTGGCAAGGCGAAGAACTGGTACTGCGGGGCATCTCCCAGCGGGAACTCCTTTTTCAAGGCAGCGCCGTTCAGGCAAACCTCGAATGCTGCGGCAATTGCCAGCACTACCGCAGCCAGCGCTGTTGGAACCAGTCCAGTGCTTTGTTTGGCTTTAAAGTAACCCCCGACGGTTTCTGTCCCGTGTTTAAAGCGATACCGGAGTCCGAACTTTTCCTAGAAGATGGGGAAACAGACGGCGAATAAGCTGTCTGGCACCTCGAAACCAGCCCGCAGGCACAGAAAACAAAAGAACAGTCCTGGACGCACCCAGACAAAAAACCCGGTTTCAGCAGGGGTAAGCTGTCGCGTATTGAATTTTTAACTACCAGCCGGGAAGTCCCTCGGTATATTTAAAGGGGATTAATCTGAGCGCTGCGCGAAGTACCCCGAATAAATTACGCCCGCGTGATGAAAGGCTCGTCGGGTGTAGG
>NZ_JAUBOQ010000021.1:0-125779 GCF_036700325.1 Microcoleus sp. Z1_B2 | reverse complement strand
TCTTATTGACTTTTTTTTGCCCTAAAACTAATTGATGGGATGAAGACCATGCACTGACTATATGCAATGGTTTTTGGCTGTGATTCCGGTCATAAGATTGTTTCATTGTTTTGCCATCAATGGCTATGACTTCTAGCTCCAATTTTTTGGTAATTGAATTTACCCAACTCAAAAAACACTCTTGAAACTGCTTCGGTTCAATTCGAGCAAATACTCGACTAAATGTATCATGAGAAGGAATTCCATTCGGCAGTTCTAGAAAACCTTTTAGCCATTCATATTTAGTTTTTCCATAGAGTTCTATTGCCCCCCATCCATCCGCACCGCTAATGACAGCTAGAATCGCAATGGCTACAATATCTATTAGTAAATGCTCTTTACTTCTTTCTATTCTTGGATCGGTCAAGGTCTCAAAATGGTTTAAAAAACTAACGTTCAATAAGTCTGTCGGATTCGATACACCTATTGTTTTTTGTTGGGAAGTTAAAGTCGAAGTAAACCCTTTCGCCATCGATCGCACCTATCAATTACGCACTTGATTTAGCTAAACACTTCATCTTATCATGTTTGAGGTTGAAATTAAGATGCGTTTACCCTGGTTTCCAGGGATGAATCCTTATTTAGAAAGTCCTGAATTGTGGCGTTCGGTTCATAATAGGTTAATAGTGGCGATCGCAGATTTGCTGACTCCGCAACTGCTACCTAAATATTTAGTAGATATCGAACAAAGAATTTATCAAATCAGCGGCGAAGATGCTTTACTAATTGGAATTCCCGATGTTACGATACAGCGCTCACCAACTCCAGCAACCGAGACTACTTCTAATGTCGCCCTTGCTGCTCCGCCAGCCCAATCTTTGAAGGTGAGAATACCTTTACCGATGGAAGTAAAAGAAAGTTATTTGCAGATCGTCGAAACCGAAAATAAAAAGGTAGTGACGGTGATTGAAGTGCTTTCACCAACAAACAAGCGCCCCGGAAAAGGGCGAGAAATGTATGAAGAAAAACGAGAAAAGGTGTTTGGTATTCGCACTCATCTGGTTGAGATTGACTTGCTGCGAAGTTACCAACCCATGTTAGTTTTTGGTAACGATATTGAGGCAAGTTATCGAATTTTAGTGAGTCGCGGAAATCAAAGGCCTTTGGCGGATTTGTACCTTTTCAATTTACCCGATATGATTCCTCAGTTTCCCTTGCCTTTGCGCGCGGGTGATGCGGAACCAATTGTAGATTTACAAGCGTTATTAAATGGGGTTTACGATCGCGCCGCCTATGACTTTAGAATAGATTACACCGTCGCACCCGTACCTGCGCTTTCAGAATCAGATGCTGTTTGGGCGGATGCTTTGTTGTCCGAAACCAGCCTCCGACAATCTGAAACCTAAAAAATCCTACACAAAACGTTACATATTTGTTAACATCGGGACGAGCCTGTCCTCAACAGTCCCTCTCTTAACCTTCTAAACTAACCGTTATGAGTCAACATCCCTCAGCAATTCCCGCCTCCGAAGAGTCCGCCGAAACCCCGACAGCGCCGACAAGCACTTCACCTCCACCGAGTTATGTCAAGCTGGCGATGCGGAACATGGTTCGCAAGCGGGCGACTTCTTTGTTTCATTTTGCCTTGACAGCCGCCGGACTTTTAGGCGTACTCGTGGGTTTGGCTTTTCTCGATCGCTATTTCAATTCTTAATCGAGGATTCCAACAATCAGCCTCTAATTTCTGCTGATGTTTTTGATATTTCTTAATCTGGAGTTAAGCTGATTGTTTTGCCTGCCTGTTGCAATCTCTAACAGATTACTGTATCTTTCCAGCAACAGCAAAATCCCCTGCCGCTCGATCGCGCAATTGCAATTTGTAAAAAAATTGAATATATCCCTTGACATGAGAGAAAAAAAATGTTAATAGAGGTGAACGTCGAAGACTGTTACGGGCTCGCCCAGCAGTCTGCCGACGCTTCCAACCTCCCTGAGAGTGCAGCCAGCGGGGAGATTTCAGCAGCCGAAACCTGGGAAAATTGGTTTAGCGTTTGGCTGGAAAACCAGGCGGCGGATGTGCCAGTGGCCCCAGGCTACGAAGTCAGTCTGCGTTTAACCGGCGATACGGAGATGCAAGCCCTCAACCTCCAGTACCGCCAGCTCGATCGACCGACGGATGTACTAGCTTTCGCAGCTTTAGAGGTAGACTGTCCTCAGCTAGAGGAAATGCAGTCATCTGAACCCCTATACTTGGGTGATATCGTCATCTCGATCGATACAGCTAACCGACAAGCCCAGCAGCAAGGACATCCCCTGAAGACCGAACTAGCTTGGCTGGCAGCCCACGGTTTTCTGCATCTTTTGGGCTGGGATCACCCGGATGAAGAAAGTCTGACTCAAATGCTCGATCGACAAGAAATATTGCTGCGGGCGATCGGTCTTGCGATCCAAACAGCATAACTGAAGTTGATGGTTACTTAACAAAGTATGTCAAGCCCAATATAAATTTCTGAAATTAAACCAAAACTTTAGTAAAAACTTAGAAAAGTTACCTAGACTTGATGAAGTTAATTTCAAAAGTTTAGCTTTCATTCATCTCTGTAAATTAAAGTTGGTTCTTTATGACACTAGATAGACCCTCAATTTCATCACAAATCGCACAGTTTCTGCCCATGCCTCAAGACTCTTCTAGCCAGACAGTCCAGGAGCCTAAAAAAGCCTTGAAATACAACCGAGAGCTGTCCTGGAAAATCGCATCTAGCTTAGCTACGAGTTTTAGATACGCTTGGGGGGGTCTGAGTTATGCTTTTGAAACTCAGCGCAATTTTCGGATTCACACTGTTATTGGCACTTTGGCGATCGGACTCGGCCTATTTTTGCAACTGAAACCTGTAGAAATATCTGTGATCGGCGTCACCATTGGCATAGTTTTAGCCATGGAACTGTTGAATACGGCGATCGAATCGGTGGTAGACTTGACAGTCGGGCAATCTTACCACGAACTAGCCAAAATTGCCAAAGACTGCGGTGCCGGAGCAGTTCTGGTATCGGCAATGGCTGCGATCATCGTCGGTACTGCACTTCTGCTGCCTCCTTTGTGGGCAGTCGTTCAAATTGCGATCGGCAGTTAGTAAATTATTGGCCTCAGCAAATTTTAGGTTTTAGATGACCAATGGGAGGTTTTTAGTTTTATTCGTCTATATTGCAGCTATTTTTATCTTGGGCATCTATCTAAAATCTTAAAACCCTTGCTTTCAGGGAGCGAGTTAACCTAAAATCTAAAATCTAAAACCTAAAATCCAACTTAACCCGTGATTATAGTAATCGATAACTACGACAGTTTTACATACAATTTGGTACAGTATCTAGGAGAACTCGGTGCCCAGTTGCCCGTAGCCAGCGAAGTGCAAGTCTACCGCAACGACCAAATTTCCTTAGCAGAAATTAGGCAATTGCAGCCGGCAGCAGTGGTGATTTCTCCCGGCCCGGGACGGCCGGAAGATGCGGGAATTTCTCTGGAATTAATCAAAGAATTGGGGCCGACTCTACCAATTTTAGGCGTGTGCCTCGGACATCAAAGTATCGGTCAAGTATTTGGCGGCAAAATTGTTTCTGCACCCGTGTTGATGCACGGCAAAACTTCTCAGGTAGAACACGCAGGAGTCGGAGTTTTTCAGGGCGTGGAATCGCCGATGATTGCCACTCGCTATCACAGTTTAGTAATTGAAAAGCAGAGTTGTCCAGAAGTTTTGGAAATTACCGCTTGGGTTGAAGACGGAACTATTATGGGCGTGCGGCACCGGGAATATCCGCATATTGAAGGTGTACAGTTTCACCCGGAAAGTATTTTGACGACTTCGGGAAAGCAATTATTGCGAAATTTCTTGGAACGGCTTTAGGATCGCGAATTAAATAACTTACAATTTTAATTGTTATTGTGGGATGGGCGGGACGCCCATCCCACTTTCAAGAGTGGAAGTTATTTAATTCTCATTCCTTAGTTAAATTTCTCTGAATTTGTAGGGTTCGCTTTTATAGAACCTTACGGTGAGAGTAGGGTACACATTTTCGCACCTGAACCGCCTCAAAAAGGATACAAGCCCCTCACTCCTGTCGTGGTGAACCCCAAATTTTAGACTCATGTTCGAGATTCCAGATTCAATGCTGCAAGTAAATCTAAAATCTAAAATCTAAAATCTAAAATCGACTGGCGGTGTTTTGTGGTATAACAACAGACGACCAACACCCGACAACCGCAATCACAAGATGAAACGGCGACAATTAATACGTTACGCACAGACGGGTTTGCTAGCAGCTTTCTTCACTGGTTTACCATCTGGATGGGAAAGCTATCAAGCTCAAACTGCTGATTCTTTGTCGATTCAGTGGTTGGGCCACACTTGCTTCTTGTTCGCCGGAGGCGGTGCGAGGGTGCTGGTGAATCCTTTTCGCCCCCTGGGCTGTACCGCAGGCTATCGTTCTCCTAAAGTGCCAACAGATTTGATTCTGATTAGCAGCCGGTTGCTCGATGAAGGGGCGATCGAGGGATTTGCGGGCAATCCCGGCCTTTTGTACGAACCGGGGGCTTACAGGTCTAACGGACTGCGGATTCAAGGGATTCGGACCCAAAAAGACCGTGAGGGAGGAAGGCGATTTGGGGTCAATGTGGCTTGGCTGTGGCAGCAAGCGGGCGTTAAGATTTTACACTTGGGCGGAGTTGCTGGCCCGATCGGCATTGAAGAACAAATCTTGATCGGGCGGCCCGATGTAGTGCTGATTCCCGTGGGCGGCGGCCCGAAAGCTTACACTCCGGCGGAAGCGAAGCAAACTTTGCAACTTCTCAAACCAAAGATGGTGATTCCGACACATTTCAAAACCCAAGCCGCCGATGCTGCTGCGTGCGATTTGGTGCCGCTAGATGAATTCTTGGCGCTGATGGATGGTACGCCGGTGCGCCGATTGAATAATGACACGATTTCGCTCAAATCTGCTGACTTACCCCAAACTGGTTCGGTGATTGAGGTTTTGAGTTACAGATTTAGCGGTTGATGCCAGATTTTTTAGGTTGCGTTATATTAAGGAAGTTTTGTTCGATCGGGGATGCAAGAGAATTTTCTCTCTACCTTAGCCTCTGGCAACCTTGCCTTTTGTCGAGATTTGGCTAACATAACAATTCATGTTCACGGTTTTATCTCATAAGGAAATGCAAGCGAAATGAAAAATCAAAATTTACCTAGTTGGATGAAACAACTCACAGGTTTCGCAGGAATAATCGGCGCTAGCGCGTTAATCGGTTTCCCGGCTTGGGCTCACATCACCTCCAACACCAATGTTGCTAATGCAACTCAAACTCAACAAGTTGCAGGAAATGGGAAAACCACTGCTTCACCGGCACCAATGGCTCAGGCTAAGGATATTGTCGCTATTGCATCTGGCGACGCTCAATTCAAGACGCTGACAAAGGCTTTGGGCTCTGCAGGTTTGGTGACAACTTTACAAGGAAAAGGCCCTTTCACTGTTTTTGCACCGACAGACGCGGCATTTGCTGCTTTGCCAGAAGGAACTGTGGAGAATTTGCTCAAACCGGAAAACAAAGCCCTACTTACTAAGATTTTAACTTACCACGTTGTTCCTGGTTCAGTTTTATCTACTAGCCTAAAATCCGGCGATGTAAAAAGTGTCGAAGGAAGTTCGCTGAAGGTGGCAGTTAGCACAGGCAAAGTTACTGTCAGCGGCGCTAATGTTGTGAAAGCTGATATCAAAGCTAGCAACGGCGTTATTCACGTAATTGACAAGGTGCTGATGCCGCCTGATGCGAAGTAAGACTAGCCGTTTTTGTATCAATTGATGTTAGATTCGGTTAAATGAAAGCGAAGTAAGGACACAACATTGTTGTGTCCTTATTTGTATGGCAGGCAATTCCGAATTAATATATAGCAATCGTTGCAGGAGTCGTAAATTTTTTACCCCACCCCAACCCTCCCCTTATCAAGGGGAGGGAGTAAGAAATTTACAAATGATTTAGGATTGCTATAGATAAAGCTTTAGCTAGCTGCGGGTATCTACAAAAATGGCTGCCAACCCTTACCCCGGTAGCCAAAATCGAAGATTTCGGGATGGAGAATTTCTGCTAAAATTTCTAACGAATCAACCAATCTCGGCCCCGGCCGATTAAAGTAAGAATTGCCGTCAGTTAGGTAAACTTTCCCCGTTTTTACTGCTTGCAAATCAGGCCATTCTGCGTATTTAGTTATCTGCCTTGCTTCGCTGCGAGTGCGACTTAAATCAAAGCCGCAAGGCATGAAAATAATTACATCGGGATTAGCTTCTACTAAAGATTCCCATTTTAACCAAGGGGAATGTTTCCCGACAATTCCAAACAGCGAATTGCCTCCCGCCATTGCGACTAATTCGGGCATCCAGTTACCCGCAGCCATCAAAGGTTCAATCCACTCGATGCAAGCTACTTTGGGTTTAACGGTTAATGTTTTGGTTTTTAAGATAATAGCATCGATGCGGGATTGCAAAAGGTCGATCGCACTTTTGCCATCTACGCCCAAAGCATCAGCAACTCGCTGAATATCCGTCCAAATTTCTGCTAGCAGATTCGGCTGCAAAGAAATAATTTCCGGCTTGCTATTTACCAGGGTGCTTACTGCTTGTTCAACATCTGTTAGAGAACAAGCGCAGACTTCACATTGAGCTTGAGTAATAATGTGAGTCGGCTGCAATTTTTCCAAAGTATCTATTTCTACTTTATACACACTCAGCGCATTTTGCAACAATTCTGTCACGCGGTTGTGAATTTCGCTGCTAGTTCCTTCGGGATTGAATTTAGGCTGAGTGCAAACAGGTAAATTTTGGATTTCTGGGGGATAGTCGCATTCGTGGGAACGGCCCACAATTGCATCGGTTAATCCTAAAAGTGCTACAATTTCGGTGGCACTGGGAATTAGAGAGACAATTCTTGGTTGGTTCATTGGTTTTCTGTTTTTTACCGATTCGGAAGCACAGGCGAAGCACAGGCGGGACGCCCGTGCCACAATAAAAGGGATTGTTAAATGGGATTGTTAAATTTTTAGTTTTTTTAAGTATTGCAAATCTTGCCATGCTTGAATGAGATTACCTTGCATTAGTTGCGCTACACCGTTTAAAACTCTAATTTCCGGTAGGTTGGAGTTGAGAGCGAGAGCAGGTTTTAAGGCTGTTTGAGCGGCTTTGGGATGCCAGCCGTACAGGTGTACGAAAGCGAGATAGGCGTAAGCGTAAGGGTTTTTTGAGTCGAGTTGAGTGACTTTTTCTAAGGCGGCGATCGCACTTTGGACATTCTGCTGCAATACTCGCGAAAATGCCAAAGCATAAGCCAATTCTAGATTATTGGGTTCCTGTTTCAACCGATATTCTAACGCTTGTTCCGCTTGCACGGTATAATCTTGAATTGGATCGTATTGATTGATGCGCCCAATCTGCTCGAACACGGGTTCTAAACCAGGCAATCCTTTGGGTAAATTAACCGCCATCGCCCGCAATTGAGTCACCAAATCTAACTCAGGCTTATCTGTATTATCCTCATTATTCTCGTTCCCAGGCTCTGCCTGAGAACGCATATCCAGAGGCTCTGCCTCGATTTTAACACTAACTGCCGGCACATTAATCGGATAAGTTTCGCCGGTTTTCCGATTTAGATAAGTAGCTTGCAGATTGTAAGTGCCCGGTGCAATATTAGCAGGAGGAAGCATCGCCGTGCGATCGACAACTCGAAACCCCACAGCAAATTTATCCGCTTCCAGCATCCCCGGATGCAAAGTCGCTTGACCGATCGCGCGATCGTGTAAAATCCTGAAAGTCTGTCCCGGTGGAATATCGCCAGACTGCTGATTTTCCCACGTTACCAACACTAAACCAGACTGCAACTGCTGCCAAGGCCCAGACCAAGTATATGTTACCGATAGCGCGACTCCCGGAACTGCTTTTCCCCCGACAGTAACTCGATCTAATTGTACTTGAGATCGCCCTTCATTCAACGGCTGTATTTCGACAGGCTGTACTCGCTTCCGATAAAGATTTAAATTAGTATAATCGGGCAAAACCCAAGTCTTATCTAACTCAAATTTATCCCCTTTTTCAATCGCATTTACGGCGGCATTTTGAGCTTTTTTAATCCGTTCGCGAATCGAACCTTGCGGGCCAGTTTTAGTTACAAACCAAGAGAGCGATCGCACATCTTGCGGCACGTCTTTTAAATTCGTTCCCACCTGCCGCCCGTAAACCTGAAAATTAGCCAAAGCACCGTAATAATTAAAATTGTGCTGGTTAATTTCCGGCGTCGAAGGCAACACGCCTAAAGTAGATTGCAAATAAGGTTCCCGATCAATAATTTCGGCAATTACCTCTCGGTGCGGCCACTCTTTCCCCAAGTAAGGATAGTTAGAATTGCCGGGACTGATAATTTGAACTAAGCTATGTCCAAAAGCACCTCCCAGAGGCCACATATGCAACAGCATCGCCAGAATTGCCAAGCCAATTGTACCCCAGCGAATTTGTCGTCCCCACCGAGAAGGCCACAGCGTTAAACAGTAGGCTAAGAAAATAGATAAAACTGGCAAATAAGGTATACCATATCGGTCATCTTTGTTGATATTTAAAGAATTAATTAAATAAGCTCCTCCCCAGAAAACAGCCAGCCAGCGACAGGAGTTGAGATGCAAAATTGACGAACTATCTTGCCGACGACGCCAATAAAGTATCAATCCTACTAAGGGAATAAGTAACAGAGGCCAAGAAATCTGTTCGGGTAAGTGTTGACCGTAGTAAATCCAAGCGTCGATCGTATTGAGGGCCGGATCTCCTTCGGCGATCGCCGAATCCACCGTTGCCCGTTTTCCCCCGGTCAAAATTAACAGCCAATTGGTTTTCGTCCAGGGCCCAAACACCGCCGCAGACAGCAACAAACTACCTGCTAATTGAGCTAATCTTCCCCAAGCTTTTTGGCGCACAGCACCAACAGCCAGCCACACAATCGGCGTAAACAGAAATAATACTGTAGTGTGTTTAACTAATATTGATAAACCGAGAGAAATTCCAAAGGCGATAGCCCAAAACCAAGACGATCTAGAAAGAGAAAAAAATTCTCCTTCTTCTCCATAATTCATCCGTGTATCCGCGTCAAAATCCGTGTCGTGCCTTCCTCCTTCCTTCTTCCTTATTTCTCCTTCTCCTCCATAATTCATCCGTGTATCCGTGTCCAAATCCGTGTCGTGCCTTCCTGATTCCTGCTTCCACATTGTCAGACAATAAAAAGCAAAAGTAATCGCCGCAGTGAGGGGATAGTCGAGTAAAAATTGCAAGCGCAGCCCATAAAGTCCGGGTAACAAAACGCAAATTGCAGCGGCCCACAAACCGACTTGCCGGTTAAATAATTGGACGCCCAGATTGTAGACTGAGGCGAGGAGAATTGCACTAAATAAGAGATGAACGAGGGTTGCCCGATCGCCCCCAGTACCGAAAACCTGAAGAAACGGAACCGTTAAGATGTATGCCAAGGGCGGAATTTTGGTCGAAAGCAGCCAGAAGTTTGTCCACCACTCCCCGGAAAGCCACTGAGGATGCTGCAACGCCTGCAAGTATTTCAGGGTGCTAGTCAGGTAGTCTGCTTGATCCCACGCCGGGACAGATCGATCGAAGGCAAACCAGAGGCGATCGCTAATTGCCCCCAGCAGCCAAATTATGCCTAAGACAAGCAGACTCTTGCCCTCGCTGTCCCGATGTTGCTGTGCCATTGCGGTTCTTGGATTTTAGGTTGCAGCTTTTAGCTTACAGGCGGGCGGTTCCGGGCGATCGAAAATTAATTTGAAAAAGTGCTTGCTAAATTCTGTATGTGTCTGCTAAGATAGTAAAGCGCGAAAAAACAAGCCGGGATAGCTCAGTTGGTAGAGCAGTGGACTGAAAATCCACGTGTCACGAGTTCAAGTCTCGTTCCTGGCATCGCAAAGCCCTCACAAAGTTGAGGGCTTTTTTTTATAAACTTGAACCCACAAAATAATCACCAATGGCATTCAAGTCTCGGCTTGCAGTTCGAGAGACAAAGCATCGGCTCATCCCTGAACCTCTCGCGCCTTGCGAAACTTTTCCTGCAATTGCTCGATCGCACTCTCTAAGGGAATTCCCTCACCCCGCGATAGTTCCGCCTCCGCTTCCTCCACCGAAGAGCGCACCTCCTCAACCCACTCCCAATAATGCTGGCGTGTTTGAGTCAAAGTCTGGAGGGCTTTTGTAATCACCTCTTCCGGCGAGCTAAACTGCCCCAATGCTAATTGCGCTTCGATCAATTTCACCTGCTCAGGACTCAAAGTAATATTCATAAAAATCTCCGGGAGTCTCGCTGACACAAATCCCTTTTCTAAGAATAGCGCTACTTTCTGGGCAGTGCGATCGTCTTGGGCGCCGATCGACGTGCGGTGACGTGTACTGTCTTATTTTTGAGTGAGGTACGACGCTAATTCTGGAATTTCACCGCCGCGCTGCCACTCGGCTTCCCCGCGCCGCACTTTGGTTCTGGCTGTGATTTCCTCAATCTCCCATAATTGCAATTTGGTATAGGGCCCTTTGGCTTCACCGCTGCGAAACACGTACCATTGAGGAACTTCAGGAGTTGGCTGGGTCGATCGTCTTAGGATCGCGAATTAAATAATTTACACTCTTGAAAGTGGGTTGGGCGTCCCGCCCGCCCTTTCTGGACGGGCGGGACGCCCATCCCACAAGAACCATCACGCATGGTAAGTTATTTAATTCTCATTCCTTACTGACAAGCGAATTTCAAAGGTGGCATCCGCCACGTGATTTATCCGTGGAATCAATCCAAAATCTAAAATCGAAAATCCTCAAGAAAGAGCATTTATCTCGCGCAAGTCAATCTAAAATCTAAAATCTAAAATCTAAAATCTAAAATCGATTGGCTTCATCCGATTCATTCCAGTTGTCGCTTTGAGCTGATTTAGTTCTTGTTCTACCGGATTAGGAGAGGCTGAATTAGAATTGGGCGATCGCTTTTTCTTAGCCTGCGGCTTACCTCTAGCAATTTCTACTTCGCGCGGCCACCCCCAGAAATGCCACACCGCCACCCACACTAGCGCCACGGCAGATCCTAAAATCTCTTCTTGTGTTGAGGATACACCATTGTATTTGGAGAAATTGTTAAAAAAAGCAATTCAAGAGTTAGAAACAATTCTTCAGCAGAGGAATCAGAGGAATGAATTACCGCTATAGTTTATTAATTCAATGGTCACAAGAGGATGGACTGTATTTGGTAAGACTGCCAGAGTTTGCAACAATTGCAATGCAGCCCTGTACTTATGGGAAAACTTATGAAGAAGCGATCGCCAATGCTAAAGAAGCGAGCTCCAGCTACCTTGAGTATTGCCAAGAAGAAGATTTAGTGCCTCCGAGTCCGGCAATCGTGGCAGCTTAAATAAAAGTCGATCGCCCTTTTTGACTCAGAACAAAAGAGATATCGACTTTTCCATATCAAAAAGAGCGATCGCACTTGTTGACAAATTCCAAAAGGGCGATCGGCTTTGGTGGAGAAAAAGCAAGAAAGGGCGATCGCACTTGTTGACAAATTCCAAAAGGGCGATCGCACTTTTTGACTTATTCTAAAAGGGCGATCGGCTTAGTTGTCAAGTAGGCACGGTTTGGGATAAACTAATATAAATGCTAACTTGAATTGTGAGGAAATTCTATGACAGCAGTGATTGCGGAACATATTGAAATTACTCCGGGTGTTTGTGGCGGTAAACCGCGCATTGCCGGACATCGGATTAGGGTTCAAGATGTTGTAATTTGGCACGAAAAGATGGGAATGTCTCCTGATGAAATTGTGTCGCGGTATCCTACAATTACTTTAGCAGATGTATACGCAGCCTTGACTTATTACCACGACCATCTTGAGGAAATTCGACAACAAATTCGAGATAGCGATGCTTTTGTGCGGGAATTGCAAGCAAAAACTCCTTCCAAGGTACAGCAGAAATTGAGAGGGCAGAATCTTGGAAAAGATCCGATTTCATTGTGATGAACAAGTCGAACGGGCGATCGCAGAAGCTTTAAGAAGGCGCGGTATTGATGTCACGACTACACCGGAAGCACGACTTTTAGGTGCTGCGGATGAAGAACAGTTAGCTTTTGCGATTGCTCAAGAACGAGCAATCTTTACCCAAGATGATGATTTTTTAGCAATTCATCAACGCGGTTTAGAGCATTGCGGTATTGTTTACTGTCACCAAAACAGCCGTTCACTGGGTGAAATTGTGCGCGGTTTGATTCTGATTTGGGAGGTACTTGAACCGTCGGATATGCAGAACCATATAGAGTTTATTTGAAAAGGTCGATCGCCCTTTTTGACTTATTCCAAAGGGGCGATCGCACTTGTTGACAAATTCCAAAAGGGCGATCGCCTTTGGTTGAGAAAAAGCAAGAAAGGGCGATCGCACTTTGTGACAAATTCCAAAAGGGCGATGCCTTTGGTTGAGAAAAAGCAAGAAAGGGCGATCGCTAATCTGCGCTTACAAGCAAGGATCTCGCGAAATCTTCCCATAGCAAAAAATGTTAAATAACAAAATTTGATAATTTTTGTTATTATGGGGGTAGTAGTTGACTCAAATAGGTGACTCAACATCATGAATATATCCTTAACTCCTGAACTAGAGCAGTTTGTTCAATCAACAGTCAAAAACGGTAGGTACTCATCTGCTTCTGAAGTGATTCTGGCTGGGTTACAATTGCTAAAAGAACGAGAAGTTTTAGTTGTTTTGAATCCGGTTTCATCAGAGGAGAAGCAGAAATCCAGCTATGATTTCTCGGATTTAGTGGGGCGATTAACTTGGCAGGGAGATGCAGTAACAATGCAGAGGAATCTACGCGATGAGTGGTAATCGCTATGTGTTGGATACGAATGCGATCGTTGCTTTGCTTCAAGGGAATATTCAACTGGTTGAATTACTTAAAGATGCGGATTGGATCGGAGTTTCAGTTATTAGCCAAATTGAGTTTCTGGTATTTCCTGGGTTGACTCAAGACGATCGTCAGATTTTTGAGCAGTTTCTGCAACGAGTGGAGGTTCTTGGTTTAGTGGCGATGGATGCTGTTTTGATTGAGAAAATCATTGAAATTCGCCAGCAACATCGCTTGAAACTACCAGATGCGGTGATTGCAGCAATGGCAATCCAAAATTCAGCAAGTTTGGTGACGGCCGATCGAGAGTTCGCAAAGGTAACTATTTTAACGGTAATTAATTGGTAGCGATCGCCCTTGGTTGAGAAAAAGGGGTAAAGGGCGATCGCCCTTTTTGACTTATTCCAAAAGATCGATCGCCCTTTTTTGAGAAAAAGCAATAAAGGCCGATCGCGATTTGCTGTTGAGTTTTCGCTGGAATGGCGATCGCAACAACACCGCAAGCATAATCTAGTTGCGCCCTAGTCAACCAAAACATGATCTAGGGTGATGGAACGTATTTGCTCAGTTGGAATGAATCCTCGTTTAGCAGCAGACTGGTCGGCACGATTCGTAACAGTCAGTGTTGTTAAAACTTTACCGATTGATTTGTCGGAAGTTGCGTACATTGCGATCGAGCATCCGAGTCCGCCAGGGGGTTCAGAAACCGGGTTTTTGCACAAGATATCGGTTGAGACGTAAAGGTTATCTAAAAAACCCGGTTTCTTTTGTTTGGGTAAAGGGCGATCGCTTTTCTCATCTCAAAAAGCGATCGCACTTGGGTAAAATACAGTGCAGTGTCCCTATATGGCTTATGGCATAGGGCTTGAATTAGGTGGATTGCCATAAATCCAAGCACTAGGAACCCACAGATTTTGCCCTTTAATCTTAAACCAGCGAGCGTCTGGCGTTCCTAGCCACAGATCAGTACCTACTTCGCCGTAAGTCCAAGCATCAAATTGTAACTGCTTACCCCAGTTTTCATTCAAAGAACTGCGATCGCTAAAGTTAGGACTATAACGCAGGTTTATACCATTTGATGGACCAACGCTGCCACTGAAGTTAACCCATGTTATCGAGTTTTTAGATGGTGGGTTTTCCCAAGAACGATAGGCTTTAGCGCGTTGTCCATCCCAGAAGATGTAGCCACCTTCAAAGTCTGTTCGCATTCCTCCATTCCAAGCATACTCACGCTTAGTTGGAAAGCCTAACCAACCGCCGGAACCATTGGGCGAAGAATACTGGCTGTATTCCCGTTGGAGATCGTACCAAATTGCTACAGCACCATACTGAGGTGTCCAGTGAATTGTACCGTTTTGATAACTACGATACTTACCAGTTGTACCGTATGGCGACTTGGTAGAATCTTGGTATCCGCTAGTTGGAGAACCTAATAAATTCTTGGTTTGTTCGTATTCTTTATCGATCGCGATTTCCCAGCTTGGACGATTCTGGGTTTGTCGCCAAGATGGTTGTTGACCAGGTTGCAAGGCTTCTTTTTTTCCGTCGCTAGTGCGGAAAGCAATCCGACCGCCTTCAAAGTCAACAAAAATTGTGTCCCCATCAATGTATTCCCGCTTGGTTGGTGCTCCTAGCCAGTGATTGTGACCACCAAGACTAATGTAGTAAGCACCGATACTTCCCCAAGTAGCAACTCGGTTGCCGTTATTCCAGTGGTAGTAAAGCCGTGCCGTACCATTCTCACCAGCAAATTCTTGTAAGGCCAAAGGTGAGCCTTTGCTACTGGTGCCACCTTTTTCGTCAGAACGAGGATAGCCGAGATATGCCCAGCCACCGCCAGGAAGGTTTGCGCCAACAGGACCACCTACATTTTTGTACTCTTTGAGAATTTCTCCCCACACCACGTAAGCTTGGTTTTGACCATCTTCCAGCATGATCAACACTTCATTATTGTTGGAGTCAAGGAAACGCTGAGTCCAGCCATTACCCCAACGATAAGCATCGCCTTGAGCTTTGAGTCCGCGACCTTGACCGTTAACGCGGTTGTAGGCATCTATAAAGAGATTGGGTGCGCGTGAGGCACGACCAATCGGATTTTCTGGTGGTTTTGATATACCGCTAACTAGCAAAGAGTACGCTTGCGTGAAGGAATTACCCGAATGATTAACATTAATCGTGTAAGTTCCAGCCATAGGTGCATCAATTAGTACCTGCTCGATATTATCGACGTTGTTACGGGTGGTGCGAACTGCTGGCGCTGAGGGATTATTTGGGTCGAGCGTCCAAGGACGAAATACTTGACCATTTGGTGCAGTGATTGATAGATCGAGATCGTTAACAAGCACACGAGTCTTTTCATCTAAACCATTACCATGTGGATTTCCGGGTGGATCTGTCCATACGATCGTAGCTTTTAGTGGTCCGCTACTATTAGATGTAATCTGATGGCTTTGTTGAGAACCTGTGTATGTACTTTCTATTAGACGATCGCTGACTTGATTTTTAGCGTTAGTCAAGAATGTGGCAGCAGCAGCACCGTCAACAACACCCCATCCATAGGTATAGTCTGATCCTTTATTGCCTGCATCGAAAGCTGTATGAGTTATTAAACCTTTCAGTGTGGCACTGCGGGGAGATGCACCGTAGAGGTTTTTGTAGTGTTGGGTTAGTAACGCGGCTGTTCCTGTTACGTTTGGTGCAGCCATAGACGTACCGTCATAAGATGCGTATGCCTTGTTGGAACTAGCTAATGTTGAATAGACACCCACTCCATTACCGACGACATCAACCTTGAGTCGCCCATCATCCGTTGGCCCCCAGTTAGAGAAGGATGACATCACAACGTTACTGTTGTTATAGGGGTCGGCTGTAATTGCGTTGATTGCGCCAACTACTAAGGTGTTTTTGGCTATTGCACCTTTGGAAGCTAGAGTATCATAACCAGTATTTCCGCCATCTTTACCAGGAGCGGTTGTAATACCACTGTTGGGGATTCGATAGAAACCTTGGCCTTGCCAATTGGGAATATTCCCTGGATTTGATGACAAGTAAGTTACATAGGTGTTGTTTCCAGATTGATTTGCGAAACTATTATTGCGATCGTTACCCGAAGCCCATACACTTAGCAAATTAGGGTTGTTATAGAGTACCTGATCTAACTCTTTAGAACCTTGACCGTACTTCCCAAAACCTTCAGCTTCAGAAAATCTTGCTCGATCTCCAAACCAACTATCAACTGAGCCAGGAACACCAATATTAGACCAATCAATTCGAGAATCCCAGCCCATCAGCGCGCCATAAGAATGGTTAGATAAAGTCAACCCTGTCTTAGCAGTGGCTTCTAATTCTTGTAAATCGTTGTTCCAATCATAGCTACGGATATTAACTTGATTAGCCATACCACGAGCTTCAGAGTTAACCCCAGTAGCTCCTATTGTTCCGGCAACATGAGTAGCATGATCGTCGAAACTTGAGGCTGAATCACTAATGACAACACGAGAGCCAAACTCTTGATGCGTATTGCGGACTTTTCCTCCATCCCATACACCAACAGTTACACCGGAACCATTCAGATTTAGCCCTAAACCTCCACCTGACCAAAGTTGGTCAGCATTAGTTGTATCAGCAGCGTTCCGATTAGAAAAACCCCCAATCAAATTTAACTTATCTGGACTAGGCCCTCCCAGGAACCAAATATCATCAGTAAGTTTAATAGGCTCTGGTAAAAACCCCATTTCAGGAGTTATTTTTATTACCGATTCCTGGACTTCTGGTTCTTTAGGTTCATCATCTTTAGGTGGCTCTATTGGTAATGGCTTGACTGGCAATAATTCCGGTTGAGTAGCTTTTGCCAAAGTCAAAGCCGCCGCCATATTCAACAACCCCGCACCCGTCTCATTATCCCAATTAGGCTCCTTCAAATCAGTCGCCGTAGACTTGAGAATATCAATCACTTGGCGATAACTCAACTGCGGATTCGCCGCCCAAACTTGCGAAACAGCACCCGTTACCTTCGCAGTCGCCACCGAAGTCCCCGCCATCGTACCAACTCCATCGCCAGTAGTGGACAACACTGGATTTTCCACTGTCCCCCCGTCGGCCATGATATCCAATCCGCGACCGTAGCTGGAATAGTCGGCGCGATCGTAAGCTTTAGAAAGTGCAATTTCATCATTAATTCGTTCCGCCGCACCGACAGTAATAATGTTGTCAAATTCCTGGGAAGCTTGACCCAAAACTGACATCACACCGCCATCGTTACCAGCCGCAACTACCAGCAATACGTTATGCTGACGCGCATATTCGATCGCACTTCTTTCCTCCGGCGTAAATTCATAGCGAGTAGTAACGCTACCGTCAGGATTGATTTGAGTTAAATCTAAACTCAGGTTGACAACAGCATTCGGTTGATTCGACTCGATCGCAGCATTGACAAATTCAACCAAAGATTCCGCCCACTGTCCAGAACCGATCGCCCGCCCCACCCACAAAGGCGCTTTATCGTTCACCCCATCAATACCCACACCGTTGTTTTGAATTGCGCCAATAATCCCTAAAATGTGCGTACCGTGTTCGTTGCCTTCACCTGTGGCCAGTAAGGGGTTAACATCATTAGAAACGCGATCGCGCCCTAAAATAATCCGTGAATAGTCAATATCAGGATTATTACCGCTGAAACCCGTATCAATTACACCCACTAACGGCTGATTTGCTACAGGAAACTCGAATTGTACTGGTTGAACAGTTTCAACTGGTTTAGGTGCGACTTTCACAACCATATCTTCCAGCCGCGAAATCAACGCCGCTGTATTGTCAGAAATAGGAGTCGATTCAGTTTGCTCCCTCAACTTCTCAGTCATGGCTTCTAAACGAGCGATCGAAGTGCGATCTATAATACTCTCCTCAACAATATCCGCACTACCCAAATTACTCAAACGCTGTTTAATGCTATCCAACCGCGCAATCCAATCAGCATTGACATTATTATTGTTTTGTGCTACTTCCTGCTTAACCGGTTCAGTCACCGCCGCAGTCGAATTATTCTCAATTGGTTTTGCAACAGTTGGAGAAATTGGCAATAACTCTTTTGGTGCAGCATCATTAACACCAGCAGTCTCAGTCTGAGTAACTATCTCCTTGTTCCGCAAGTCTACAGCAGTATTCGTACCTACAACTGGCATAGTTTTCGCTGCTGTCGGCGGCACAATCGCTGGAGTTTCTTTCGGCTCAATAGCCACTGTTGGCTGACTTTCCTTCACCGACTCTACAGGATTTGCGGCTACAACAACTTGAGGAGTTTCAGTTTTCTCTACCTCAGTTACTAAAGCCGGCTTTGTTTCTACTTTCGCCTGAGTTTCCGCTGGCAAAACTTCGGGTTTTGTTTCTACCTTTGTCAGAGTTTCCGCTGGCAAAACTGACGGCTGAGTTTCTACTTGTGTCAGAGTTTTCGCTGGCAAAACTTCGGGTTTTGTCTCTACCTTTGTCAGAGTTTCCGCTGGCAAAACTTCGGATTTTGTTTCTACTTTTGTCAGAGTTTCCGCTGGCAAGACTTCGGGTTTTGTTTCTACCTTTGTCAGAGTTTCCGCTGGCAAAACTGACGGCTTTGTCTCTACCTTTGTCAGAGTTTCCGCTGGCAAAACTGACGGCTTTGTTTCTACTTTCTCAGTTGGTATCGTTGCAGCAACTTCCGTCTCAGTAGTAGATTTAGCTGGCAAAGTTGGCATCGCTGGTGCTTCGGTAACTTGGTCTTTTACCTCAGTTGTCGCTGCGGGAATAGGCGTTTTTTCAACTGGTAAATTTTCAGTCGAATCCGCCACAGTATCTTTGCCAGCAGTTGGTGTAGTTGTCGCACCTGTTGTCGGCTTTGTATCTACCTTTTCGGTAGTTTCAACCTGAGTCGAATCACCCGAATTATTCGCAATATCTTTGACTTCTTCCTCAGTCGTCACCGCTGGAGTAGTAGGCTTTCCATCTACCTTTTCGGTAGTTTCAACTTGAGTCGAATCACCCGAATTATTCGCAATATCTTTGACTTCTTCCTCAGTCGTCACCGCTGGAGTAGTAGGCTTTGCATCTACCTTGTCGGTAGTTTCAACCTGAGTCGAATCACCCGAATTATTCGCAATATCTTTGACTTCTTCCTCAGTCGTCACCGCTGGAGTAGTAGGATTTGCATCTACCTTATCCGTTGGTACAACCTTGGTTGCATCAGTAGTATTGGTGTCGGTATTTGCGACAGGCGCTGGAGTTTTTGGAGTCTCTATATCTGAAGTTGATGGATTCAGAATTTCCGTTTCTAAATCATCAAGTAAATCGGATAGTTCAGCATCTACATTTGGTTTTGTTTCCGGGGTAATGTAAGGTTTCGCATAAGCAATAAGTGCCTTGCCCAAATCAGTTTTCCGCCACTCTTTATCGGGGTTAATCACACTATCCACCAAAGCAGTTGTTGCCGTCGCACCCCGCACTTGGAAAATGATATCGTTGTAATCCCTGTCAGTCCCCGAATCTAACCGCATATCCTCCATGACAAAGGTATTGCCTTCCCCCGTGACATCGGCAATTTGACCAAAGTGAAATCCCTCCACAGGATTCGCCATTGCCATTGAAAATAAAGGACGTTGAGCGCCGCCAGCAGTCGGATTATCAAACACAGACTTGACACTACCGTTGGGTACCAACATCACCCCATATTTACCCCCAGCAGTTACGGCAAAACTTTTGACTCCTAGGTAGACTCCTTCGTTGGCATTATTCTCTCCTAAGAAACCGGAAAACCGTGCACCTTCTGTAGCATCATTAATCACTACATGACCTTTCACCGAGTTACTTAAAGAACGCGCAGCTACTTCTTTAATGAATGCTTCCGAACCAGGTTCAAATTTGTCTAAATCGTCTAAGCTGAAAATAGCTAACTCACCTTGGAACCTCCCACCATCAAATGTGTAGTCTATACTGATGCGACCAGTTTCATCGGTAGTAAATACCCCCGATGTAAAGGGAGAAATTAACTTTTTATCCGTAGTCGGTTCGGGTTCTTTTTGGGTTTCAGTTGTTGCTATGGTAGTAGTTGAATTCTCTTTCTCTGTTTCTTCCCCGTTGCTAGTGTCAGTATTTGTGTCGTCTTCGGGCTTGCTGGCATCTGGGGAAATAGTAACTACAGTCTCGCCTGTTTTTGGTTCTTGAGTGGCAACTGTTTCGCCTGCAACTGCATCTGTTTTGGCGGCGGCTGTGCTATTTAGATTGTTTGTGGCAACAGTTTCGCTGGGTTCTTCGGGTGTTGAAATTGCCGAATCGGTTGGCTTGTCTTGTGCGATTTCCCCCGCTGATGTAGTCTCTTCACTTGTTGGCAGTTCTTCGCTAGCAAATTCAGTCGTGGCTACAGGTTTTTCCGGTTCAGATGTGAGAGTTGTTTCGGAGGTGTCTGGGACTGATTTTTCGGTAATTGTTGATGTTGTTTCAATTGCCGAGTCAGTCGTGGAAATAGGTTCTTCTGGTTCAGACGTGAGAGTTGCTTCGGAATCTGTAGTAGCTGGTTTGTCGGTAGTTGTTGATGTTTCTGTGGCAGATTCAGTCGTTGCTACAGGTTTTTCTGGTTCAGATGTGAGAGTTGTTTCGGAGTCGGTAGTGACTGGTTTGTCGGTAGTTGTTGATGTTGTTTCTGCGGTGACAGTCTTGTCTTCAACAGGAGTTCCTGTAATTACATCTATGTTTGCAGTGGGTTTTTCCGAAGTTTCGGCGCTGTTTGAGGGAAGTAGAGAATCTGATTGTGCACCGGTGAGGGTGTCTGCGTCGGATGATTTTTGAGTGCTAGTTGGTGCTAAATTCAGCGTGTATTTGATGTCGCCACTGATTTGCAAAACTTTGACTGAATAGTCTCCGGCTAGTAAGCTGTCAACACTAATTGTTTCTGCACTGGTTCCCGCGTTTGTGGAACTGTAAAGTGGTGCGCCACTAGAGTTTAACAAAAATACGTCGGCATTCCCGCTCAAACCGTCGATCGTGAATTTGAAACTTCCCGGACTGTTGAGGTTAAATTTGTAAAGGTCAAAAATATTTGTAGTGTCAACACTACCTGTGTAGGTTTTGCCGTCAGCCAATGCCCCGATGTTAAGTTCAGTCATACTACCCCTGAAAAATAGTTGGTTGAAAACGCTCTTAATTATCTATCTGGGGGAAGTTGAGGTTTTTATGCGAAGCGCGGTGAATCGTTACATAAGTTTACATTAGGGTTGCCGATCGCCCAAAATTTGCAATCTACCCGCATTTAATGTACTTGGTGATGTTGCTTCAAACTCTTGTGAGGTGGGCAGGAGAGTCCGCGCAAATCTACAATGTAAATGCAGCAAATCTTAGTGGCGCTTAGGTTTTAAAGGGGCTCAGTGCTCTGTGGGAACCATACCCTACAAGTGCGATCGCCCCAGACAATCCCTTATCCCCTACAATAAACAAGCAATTATTATATTTTGAGTTATCCTGTGAGTCCTACTGCCGAAGTCAGCAATACCCTAAATGCGGGCGTCCTACCAACCGTTACCGCTACCGCAGCCCGTCGCGCTGTTTTTCCCTTCACTGCAATTGTTGGCCAGGAGGAGATGAAACTGGCGCTGCTGTTGAATGTCATCGATCCCAAAATTGGCGGAGTGATGATTATGGGCGATCGAGGTACTGGTAAATCTACCACAATCCGCGCCCTCACTGATTTGCTGCCGGAAATTGAGGTGGTGGCTGACGATCCTTTTAACAGTCATCCCAGCGATCCAGATTTGATGAGTGATGAGGTGCGCGATCGCACTTTATCTCAAACTGACATTAAAATCGCCCGCAAAAAAGTCCAAATGGTAGATTTACCTTTGGGCGCTACCGAAGACCGAGTTTGCGGTACGATCGACATCGAGAAAGCTTTGTCGGAAGGTGTTAAAGCTTTTGAACCAGGTCTTTTAGCTAAAGCTAACCGCGGCATTCTGTACGTTGATGAAGTCAATTTGCTCGACGATCATTTAGTCGATGTTTTGCTCGACTCCGCCGCCAGCGGTTGGAATACTGTGGAAAGAGAAGGCATTTCGATCCGCCACCCGGCTAAGTTTATTCTCATCGGTTCCGGGAATCCAGAAGAAGGAGAATTGCGGCCGCAGTTGCTCGACAGATTCGGGATGCACGCAGAAATTCGGACTGTAAAAGACCCGAATTTAAGAGTGGAAATTGTCGAACAGCGATCGAGTTTTGACCAAAATCCGCCGGAGTTTCTCGCGAAATATCAGCACGAACAAGATGATATGCAGCAGAAGTTGGTGGAAGCTCAGGAAAGATTGAAATCGGTAACTATCGATCGAGAGTTGCGGGTAAAAATCTCCCAAGTTTGCGCGGAATTGGACGTAGACGGGCTGCGGGGCGATTTGGTGACGAATCGGGCTGCGAAAGCTTTCACGGCTTTGGAATGCCGCACGGAGGTGACTGTGGACGATATTCGCCGGGTGATGACTCTGTGTTTGCGGCACCGGTTGCGGAAAGACCCGCTAGAATCAATAGATTCGGGGTATAAAGTGACTAAAGTGTTCGATCGGGTATTCGGCCTAGAAACAACTGAGGGGTAATTGGTAATTGGTAATTGGAAATGGGTAATTGGTGGTGATGAAACCTTCCCAAATTTTCATACCTAATTCCCCATTTCCAATTACTAATTCTGGCAATGGAAAAACGAATTTTAGGATTAGATCCGGGCTTAGCAAATCTTGGCTACGGGGCAATTAGTTGTCAAATTGTCCCCGGAAAACAAGATAAAAACAGCGTTTCCATGATTGATTGCGGCGTCATACAAACAACGCCAAAACAGGAAATGGGACAGCGCTTGAAAACAATTTACGACGATTTGCACGAGGTAATTGAACAGATTAAACCTGATATAGCAATTGCCGAAAAACTGTTTTTTTACAAGATGGGAAATACCATACTGGTAGCGCAAGCGCGGGGCGTTTTGACCCTAGTATTGGCGCAGTGTGGAGTGCCGCTGTTCGAGTTTACGCCGGCTCAAATTAAGCAAGCTTTGACGGGCCGCGGTAATGCGGATAAATCTGAAGTGCAAGATGCCGTGGCGCGGGAGTTGGAGTTGGGTTACATTCCGAAACCCGACGATGCGGCGGATGCTTTGGCGGTGGCTTTGACTGGTTGGTACGATGATGATATTTGTCCGAAGAAAATACAGTTGGAAACAGGAAAAATTTGATGCAATATCAAATCATGGGCAAATTAAGTACAAATCCGGGCAAGACATCTTCTCCCGATAAATTTACAGGAAATTGTACAATCTCTACTTGGCGAGAAGGGCGATAAATCTCAACTTGTTCGTCTAGAGGATTAATTAACCAACCCAAGCGTAAACCGCTGTTTAGATACTCCTGCATTTTCTCCTGCAGCGGCCGCAGCGGGTCTGGGCGCGATCGCAATTCAATGGCAAAATCAGGACAAATTGGCGGAAATTTCTCTTGTTCTTCTGCTGTTAAAGCAGACCATCTTTCTAGGCTAACCCAAGCCACGTCTGGAGCTCGATAGCCATTATTAGGCAAGCGAAAAATTGTAGAAGAACTAAACACTCTCCCTAGCTGCGTTTTACGGTTCCACAAGCCCAAATCTGTAATTAAATAGGCTTTTCGATTGCCACTGACTCCGCCTACGGGTGACATAATAATGATTTCTCCTTTAGGTGTCCGTTCAAATTGCCAATCTCGATTCATCTGGCATAAACGGTAAAACTGTTCATCTGTTAGTTCGACAGTATCTAAGTTTAAAATAATGGTTGTCATTTTTCCTAACTCCCTAGAAATATGAGTCCTGCAAACCTATTTTAGCCCCACATTTTGTCAATTTCAACATCACTCCTCATAGCCTGGACTTAAGCTTTAATACCAGGGCTTAAGCCCCAGCCCGACCATTGCGAAGTGCAAAATATTAGTTGAAAATGTAATTAAGTTCGATCGCCCAATTCCCATCTCAATCAAAAAATGCTATAATAGCCACTTTAATTGCTAAACTTATCCCACCAGCAAAAAACACAGGAAAATAATATGGTGATTATTACCTCACAACAAATTGCCCAATTTCGATCGCAATTAGCAGAATATCCCGAAGCCCTAAAAGCCCTAGACGCCATCGAAGATTGCGAAGGTAACATCGAAGATGCAGCGATATCTCTAGCAATTCAAGCCGGACAAGAACCGAATATCTCGGAAAATTGGTTAGACGGATTGGCTAAAAGATGCCGCGTTGCTATCTGCAAATCAGAGGTTAAAGAAGAGTTAACAAACGGACAATTGAATGCAGCATTTAGAGATTTAGTTGCCGCAAAAATTTGCCCTGATATTTTGGTGACTTCGGTGATTATTTATGTATTTAAAACTGGGGTAAATGATTTTTGTGAACCTCTCGAATATAAACTGTAAAGCCATAGCTGCATTTAAAAATTAGGTGACACAAAGCTATCCCAAAGGGTAGGGAATCGCCCTCATTTCTCAAAACATGATACAACGAGACGATCCTCTTCGAGGGCTTCGCTAACGCACTTTTTCTCTACCCCTGTCCACTACTGTACCCAGCCAGCATCAAATCCGGCGACAAACCCAAAGATTTCCCCAGCAAACGAGCAAGTTGCACTAAAAAATTAGCAGTATCTTCGTCACCTTCGCGGGCCATTGAAGCCGATATCTGGATTAGCATTTGCACAAATCCCGCATCAATTAAATCCGAACGGGAACTCAAAACTTCTGGTTCTTGGCCGTTGGGACAGGTAAGCACTCGCTCGATTAAGTTCAAATAAGCCTCTTGACGTTCTGGATTCATTTTGGCAGGAGCTTTACAGTAAATAATTTATTATTACGTTTAACTCAGTCCTGTCAATCAGGCGATCGAATAAGCGATCCCCGTTTTTACTCTAGGAACTCCATTCAGTCAGGAATAGACAGGAGTTTAAAGAAAATCTTAAGTTTTTCAATGCTAGTTTAGTCGAGGTATGGTGCGCCGAAAATCACCCTACTATTCAAGGGAATTAGGAATATAAAAAATGAAAATAGGAATATTTTTAGGAAATCTCGGAAACCCCGCCATCTACTATCCCAAACTCGCCACAATTACTGGCGGAGTCGCGGCGAGTATTTTTCTTTGCCAATTATTGCAATGGCAATCACAAAAGTCCAACTCCGGCGAATGGGTGAAAACTAAGAGCACAGAAATAGAAAAAGCAACGGGTTTAAATCAGGAAGAACAGGAATTAGCGAGAAAGCAGCTCAAAGTGCGATCGCTCCTGAAAGAAAAACTACCAAATCCCAACACCGACACCCTAGAAATCTGGGCGGACATTGACGCTTTGGAGGAAAAACTCAATCACTTTTGGACATCCAATCCTGCCGGAATTATACCACAGACAACCCGGGAAAACAACAATCACCCTGTAGAAATAATCCCCGAAACATCACCCCCAAATCATGTAGTTAAAACCGACAAATATTTCGGGCAACCCCGCCAGCAAATAGCCGTTGCTGTCACCCCGAATTACCGATTTAGCGGCCCTTGGAATTCCCAAGAAGAACTCCACAACTTTCAGCGAGCTTTAGAAGCATATGCTCAAGAGCATAATTTAGGATTTGGCAATCCTTCTGGATGGGCATTTAAAATTATTGACAGCATGACAAAAGGCTTAACCTCGACTTTTTGGGATGAATTTATCGCCGGAATCCCTTTAGGAGAAAGTCAGAAAGTCAAGCGGGATTGGGAAATCGAGCCGGAAGTGCCTTATCCCGCCTTTGAAGAGGAGCGAATTCAGTATTACGTGCACAAAGGCGAACCGCTGGAAGCAGCAGTCTCTAAAGCCCGTGCTGATTTGAGAAACCCGGTTTTGGGCAAAGATTTGTGGGAGGGTTTTTTGCGAAAGTGCGATCGTATTGCTGATGATGCACTCAAAGCAAAACAGCAGGGCGTTGACACACCATATCTGCCGTCTTCCTTCAACGAAAAACCGCAAATCACCAAGGATAGCGTTATGCGGAAGTTAGGGGCGATCGCCCCGCAATTTGCCCTCAATCAATCCACATCTGAAACAATTGCTGAACCACCAAAACTCGAACAAAAAGAGCCATCAACCGCCACCGAAATCCCCAGTATTTCCTCTTTGCAAAAAGCTTACAAAACTCCTCTAGGTCGAAGTCTAGTAGAAAAACAAATCGCTGCCAACCCAGAATGGGGCTACGAAATAGTTGACGGTGAAATAGTCGAATCAATTCCTTTTTAATGAGACGGATATGAAACGAATTAGCGATATCAATCCACTGGGAGAAGAGCGACCAAATCCTTCTGAGGAAGAGAGAGAAAAACTGCGGGGGGAGAGGTTGCAGCGAGAAATAGATGAAGGATATCAAAAGTTAGTTGAACTCTGCAATTTAGGCGAATATGATATGGCAAAACAGCTTGCCAACCGCAACTCTAATTGGGGTTATGAAATAGTTGATGGAATTGTGATGGAAAGGATAGATTAGGTTCGCAGTTATCCCATTTGTCACTTTCTTGGGCGGGCAAGATGCCCGCCCCACAAAAAAATTAATATGTCGTGGAACAGGCATCTTGCCTGTTCCTAAGAATATGAGCCGGCTCTCCGGCATACCCCACAAGAAACTTGATATGTTGTGGAACAGGCATCTTGCCTGTTCCTAAGAATGGTGCAAATTGACTACCGCAATGTCTATGTTATAATTATCACTAAAACTTAAATAACTATTATACAATGACAACTATTAATGCCAAAAACCTAACATTAGCAGAAGTACACCGTCTGTTCGGCTTTCAAAAGCAGTACACGAACTCATTTACCTCTCTGTTATCCTTTGAAGATATCACAGAACACGAAAAGGAGGAACTTATACAAATTAGGGATGATTTCGATGACTACATTTCAACTGATAGAGTTTCTGAAGGACTGGTAAAAGCTCTGACTACCTTTCCCCTAATGCGATTAGCTGGCTTCTACCGCCGCCCGATTAAAATTAGTTTAGAACAAGACATCGCTGAAATTAGCATTGAAGATGAAGATACTATCATTAAAGGACGGTTTGATATCTTGGCTGTCAACAGGATAAAACCTATCAGAAGCGATACATATTTTTGGGTTTTGGTGATTGAAAGTAAAAATTCTGGAATCAACGCATTGATGGGTTTATCCCAATTGCTAACCTATGCTTATCAAAATTTAAAATATCAAGACACAATCTGGGGCTTGACAACAAACGGAATGCACTATCAGTTCGTCCATATTCAGGGGGGCCACAACCCAACCTATCAGCTAATGCCTTTGCTAAACCTGATGGAGTCCGACTCTTCAATTTTGTTGCTGCAAGTTTTAAAAGCTATTTGTAAGCTATAAAAAAAGAGGCAGAGAAAATTCCCCGCCTCCAATCTGCAATGACTGTTAACCTAAAAGTTAGATTAGCCAGCCAATACTTTTTAGTAGCCTCTGGTGTTAGGCTTGTGGACGATGAAGCTGAGCACTTGGCATTGCTTCACGTTGTCAAAACCCATGACGCGGATGTAGCAGCTAGGATTTTCTTGACGGCAAGCTTGAACTTCTGTCATGATTTCTTGGACGCTGCGAGCACCAAACAAAGGCAACTTCCACATAGTCCAGTAGCGCATTTCAGCGGCAGAGGTTTCGTTGAATTCTACGCCGGGAATGTAGCCTTGATCCAGGATGTACTGGAGTTGCTTGGCAATTTGCGCGTCTGTCAGCGGGGGCAAATAGGACAGAGTTTCGTAACGACGCTCTTTAGGTAAAGTCTTCATTTTTGTATCTCTAAGGTGTGTGTTCGATCGCACTTGTCGATCGATTAACTCGACAAATTATCCAGATTCGGTTCAGAATCTATTGATGTTTCAGGATTACTGCTAGAAACAGACCAATTAAGTTGCGTAGTTCGCTCTAAATGCTGGCGTCTGTGTTCCATATTCGCCTGTTGAATGCCAGTACAAACCATTTCTGGCAAAAATTCCGTCACATCGTGAGCCAGATACTCTCGCACAGTCATGATCCGAAAGCCTAAATCTTGATTTTCCAAAAGCAACTCTTGAATATAAGCTTCTCCATCTTGGATTTTGCCCTTAGTGGAAAAGTCATTCAACCAGATTGCCAGAGGAGGATTGGTTTCGCTCAACTGAGCGACCACCATCCGCACGGATTGATAGGTTAGGTAACTTGCCAGCACCTTAGCGGTGTCTTTCGCAACTTGTTTGAGATCCATTTTGACCCCAGCTCCCTCAAATTTTAGATTTTGGATTTTAGATTTTGGATGCAAACTTACTTGTAAATCTTCTTCAAAGATAAAGACTTCCCAGCAAGTTTGCGACCTAAAACCTAAAATCTCAAACCAAAAATCCTTAAAGGGTATCCATTGCCTCAAACTCAAACTTGATTTCTTTCCAGAGTTCGCAAGCAACAGCCAGTTCAGGAGACCATTTGCAAGCTTCGCGAATTACGTCGCCGCCTTCGCGCATCAAGTTGCGGCCTTCGTTACGAGCTTGGACGCAAGCTTCCAAAGCAACGCGGTTAGCAGTTGCACCAGGTGCGTTACCCCAAGGGTGGCCCAAGGTGCCGCCGCCGAACTGTAAGCAGGAGTCGTCGCCGAAGATTTCCACCAAGGCTGGCATGTGCCAGATGTGGATACCACCGGATGCAACTGGCATGACACCAGGCATGGAGGCCCAATCTTGGGTGAAGTAAATACCGCGGCTGCGGTCTTCTTCGATGTGGTCTTCGCGCATCAAGTCTACGAAGCCCATCGTGATGCCTTTTTCGCCTTCGAGTTTACCCACAACTGTACCGGAGTGCAGGTGGTCTCCACCGGACATCCGCAAGCACTTGGCAAGCACGCGGAAGTGGATACCGTGGTTTTTCTGACGGTCGATAACTGCGTGCATGGCGCGGTGAATGTGCAGCAAAATACCGTTGCGGCGGCACCATTTAGCCAAGGTGGTGTTTGCAGTGAAACCACCGGTCAGGTAGTCGTGCATGATGATGGGGGTTTTGATTTCCTTAGCGAACTCAGCCCGCTCCATCATTTCTTCGCAGGTAGGGGCAGTTACGTTGAGGTAGTGACCCTTGACTTCGCCGGTTTCTGCTTGGGCTTTTTCAATAGCTTCTTGAACGAACAAGAAACGATCGCGCCAACGCATGAACGGTTGCGAGTTGATGTTTTCGTCGTCTTTGGTGAAGTCCAAACCGCCGCGCAGAACTTCGTAAACGGCACGGCCGTAGTTCTTAGCAGACAGACCCAATTTGGGCTTAATTGTACAACCCAGCAAAGGACGGCCGTACTTGTTCAATTTGTCCCGCTCAACGGTAATACCGTGAGGAGGGCCTTGGAAGGTTTTCAGGTAAGCGATGGGAATCCGCAAATCTTCCAAACGCAGAGCGCGCAGAGCTTTGAAACCGAACACGTTACCGACCAAAGAGGTCAGCAAGTTGGTGACGGAACCTTCTTCAAACAAATCCAAAGGATAAGCAATGAAGCAGATATATTGGTTGTCTTCACCGGGAACTGGTTCGATGTCGTAGCAGCGACCTTTGTAGCGGTCGAGGTCGGTCAGGAGGTCTGTCCAAACAGTCGTCCATGTACCTGTAGAAGATTCAGCAGCCACAGCAGCGCCTGCTTCTTCTGGGGGAACTCCCGGCTGCGGTGTGACGCGGAAGGCTGCCAAAATATCTGTATCTTTCGGCGTGTAGTCCGGCGTGTAATACGTTAGTTTATAGTCTTGAACTCCGGCTTTATACCCAGCCTTTGATTGAGTTTGGGTTTGCGCGTAAGCCATATCTCGCTTCCTAGTATTCGCTTAATTTTTTTGCCCGATCGCAGGCTGTTAAAAATATATCAACAAAGTGTCACTCTCAAATTTTAATATTCTTTTAATCATCATAAGTATTATTTATTTTGCTTTACATTAGGCAAATATTTGTAACATATCTTATGAAATACCAGCGACGAAGGATGCAGGAGGAAAGGCTGGGGATCGAAGAGATTTTGGATTTTAGATTTTGGATTTTAGATTGAGGAAACAGGAAAGATTAGTCATAAATACTTAATTTTATGGTGGAGATCGATTAAATTTGAGATTGTAAATTTTAGGTTGGGGGGAGGAAAAGTTAGTTATAAATACTTAATTTTAGGGTAGGAGATCGAGCTCAACTGCAATCGAGTATGCAATTATTTAATTGAAAATCCCGTGGGGGGCCAAGAAACCGGGTTGATGGGAAAAATTTGGGTATATTAACGAGAAATATAGCAAGAAACCGGGTTTCTGAGGTTGTAAAGCCCGATCGCGCCAACTCTGGCACAATCCAAAATCGAAAATCCAAAATCCAAAATCCCGTGGGTGGGCGAGAAACCGGGTTTCTACGAAAAATTGGTGCTAAACGAGAAATATACCAAGAAACCCGGTTTCTGAGGTTGCTGCTGCGATCGCGCCAACTCTGGCAAAATCCACAATCTAAAATCGAAAATCTAAAATCCCGTGAATCGGAGACCGCCAACTCAAAAATCGACAGCATAGCACATAATATGGACAGGACTTGTGCTCTCAAACCAAATCCGTCGTTACAGCCATTTGACCACGCTGAAAACCGGGTTTCTGCGTTAGCGGCGCGTAAGTCTACTATGGATATTTAGCCCCATTTTTACTCTGGTTGTGCCTCACCCCCCTTCAAAAGCCGTCCACTGCATCAATCCAGATTGCCCAAGGCCCTACCCTCAGACTTGGGGCAACAATTTTTGTCATAGTTGCGGAGCTCCCCTGCGACTAAAAAATCGCTACGTGCCTCTAGAAAGCCTCGGTTCCGGGGGTTTTGCAGCGATTTTCACAGTTTGGGACACAGAAACTGAAACCGAGCGCGTCCTGAAAGTGTTGCTCGAAACGGCCCCGAAAGCCCTGAAACTGTTCGAGCAAGAAGCTTGGGTTTTGGCACTTTTGCGGCACCCTGGCGTCCCTAGAGTCGATCCTGACGGTTATTTTCACGTCCAAACACAAAATTTTGCAGGCGGGGAGGGAAATCCTGCGGCGAAGCGGCTGCCTTGTTTGGTAATGGAAAAGATTCACGGCAAAACTTTAGAAGAGGTTCTCGACGAGCACCCTCAAGGATGTCCGCAGGAATGGGTGTTTAGTTGGCTGAGTCAAGCTGTGGAAATTTTAGAGGAGTTGCACAGGTGTCAGATTATTCACCGGGACATTAAACCCTCAAATTTGATGCTGCGAGACCCGGAATCGCCCCAAGTATTGCTGAGCAAGGGTTTGGGCGGACTGCAATTGGTGGCGATCGACTTTGGGGGAGTTAAACAAATGGGCGGTGTCGAACCGGTGGGGAAAGATTCTCCGAGTTCGACGCGGTTGATTTCGCCTGGGTACAGTCCGCCGGAACAAATTGTGGGCGGCGGTGTGGTGCCGGCGACGGATTTTTATGCGCTGGGGCGGACTTGCATTCATTTGCTGACGGGGAAGTATCCGGCCCAAATTGAAGATCCGATGACGGGTGAGTTGCGGTGGCGCCACATTGTATCTGTGAGTCCGCCTTTTGCGAATTTGTTGGACGATATGGTGCGATCGAACGTGCGGGAACGTCCGGCGACGGCTGGGGATGTTCGGGCGCGTTTGCAGGAGATTTATGCTAGGAGTAAGGGCAAAATTGCCATCGCCCCCATGGGTCAAGCTATTGTAGAATTCTGTCGGCAAATAGTGGTGGCGGGGGCGCAAAAAACGGGAAGTTTGACGGTTGCGCTGTTCGGCGCGATCGCCCAAATCGTGGTAGCTTCTCTGGATACGGGCTGGGAAATGGTGCTGGGTGCCGTTGGTGGAAGTGCGGGGGCGATCGGCGGTTTGGTTTTGGGTTATGCTTCGCCTATTGGCCCGGAAATTGCCAGTTTTCTGAATGAAGGTTTGCAGCAATTAATTCCTAATATGACTTTCGCTGTCGGGCCGGAAGTGCTGCTGTTTGGATTTGCGGGATTGGGAACTGCGATCGGTTTGACTGATGCGGGGAGTTTTCGCCAGCAAAAACAGTATTGGCTGTCTGGATTGATGGGAGCTCAGGGCTATTTGTTGGCGGGTTTGTGCTGGATGGAAGCAACAGCTTCTAGCGGTGTGCAGGGGGTTATTTTGGGAGCTTTTGCGATCGCCTCTATGACTGTGGGAATGGGTTTGCGGAGTCATCAATTAGTTCACGCTTTGGTAGTGGCTGTTTTCTCTACGGGAATGTTTCTGTTTCTGAATGCGTGGAACATTTTTCCGGGGAGTTTCTTTGGGATTTTGTCACTGTCTAACGTTACCTTCGGCTGGCTGCAAGTTTGGGGATCAATTGTGTTTTTTGGTTTGTTGGGAAGTGCGATCGGGCTTTGTTTGGGAGTTAGTCATTATTTAGTTGTGCCGGTGCTCAGGTGGTTGGGATGGAAGTAATGGTTATGATTGTTTTGCGTAATATCAATTCCAATGCCACCGGATTTGGTATAATAATCTAAGCTTCAAAAGGAGTCACAAGAATGGCTGAAATCAAAATCATCTGTGAACGCCCAGACTCAATCCTGCGTTTCGTCACAGATGCGATTACTAAAGAGTTACAATTACTCGCCGATGGAATTAGAGTCACTGAGGAGAGATTGAGAGAGTTTGAAACTCAATATCAATTTTCCACTCAAGAGTTTTTAAGCAAGTTTAGCAATGATGAATTACATCATAGTCCCGACTTTGATGAGTGGATTGGTGAATCTAGGATGCTGAAGAGATTGCAAGATAATGCTAAGGAATTAAACAGTATTGAATTTTTTGTAACGCCGCAGTCCCGGCGGTATGGCACTATAGCCACAATCACCGCCGATTTAGCCACAGCTCAATTAGTGAGTGAAATGAGGGAGGCATAGTTTGTTCATTGAGGAGTATTTTGAGCAAATTCGGGAGGCTATTGCTGCTTGTACAGCAGTTGAGTCTTTTCTACTGACAGAAGCCAAACGTGATAGTTATACCGGGTTTTTGCGGGGGAGGGTTTACTTTCCAGATGGCTCATTACTTCATCTGCGCGAGTTTGTCTATGTAATTACAGAAGTTGAGCGGGATATGTATTCATATCACTATGTTAATTCGTCGGAAAATCTAATTTTTCGTTATGATAATGCTGACCATAAACCTAAGTTGAATTTACCTAATTTACCTCACCATAAGCATGAAGAGAGTGAAGAAAATATTGTGGCCTCTTCCGCACCCACGTTAGCTGAAGTGTTACATGAAATCAACAGGTTATTGTTGTAATATGTTCATAAATACCAAAGAAACCGGGTTTGTGCGGAGTCTACGGACGGTAACCAAGTATTTTCATGAAAACCCGGTTTATAGACTCTTATGCTAATCAAGTCGCTGTCAATTAAACCCGTCTCCAGATTATCAATAATTTGTGCGATCGCGATCGCCCTTGTCCTCAGCAGCCCCAATCTAGCCAAAGCCGAATCGCGAGAACAAGCCGTCGATCGATTGACTGATTTCTTATTCTACAGGGTTAATCCTCAGTTAAACAATCGCAAACTCCATGGGGGCGATCGCGAATATAGCAATCAATGGCGGAGATTGCGCGAAGCGATCGATCCGCGAGTTAAGTCGGTACAAGAAGTCTGTTTTATGCCAGCCCCAGAAGAGACAGGATGGGAATTCACGACAATTAACGGCGAAACCTACGAGCAAACCTACGATTTACTTGCAGATACAATTTTTTACAGCCGCCATCCTCAACGAACCGGACAGCCCATTCCCAAAAGCGATCGGATCGGCATTAGTGAATGGTCAGCAATTCGACGCGAAATGTATATTTCCAATTGTGGATTGTGAGACTCGATCGCCTTACGCCGCAAGCAGCATTGATTGTAAAAAGAAAGGTTTTAAACCGATGAGTATGAAAAATTGGATATGCGATCGCACTCTTGTTACAACCAGAATTATTGCAGCCTTGATGGGACTAATCGCCATTGGATCTACAAGTTTGGCCGATGCTGCCACACAGCAACAACTTCCCAGCCTAAATAGTGCAAACATCGATACAACAACTAAAAAAAATCACCTGAATCATCCAGAAGAAAATTCAACTATCGAGGCTTTGAATAAAAAAGTTCTAGTCAGCCTTGAAACTTCTGTAAATGCCCCCAAAAAAATCCCTCTTCAACAAGGTATGCCATACAAAGAGGCGCGTCAAATCCTGATTAAACAAGGGTGGCAGCCAAGCTTACAAAGTCAACCTAACCTCAGAGATCGTTCGGTTAAAGAGCTATTTGATTTAGGATATAAAGAGATTAAGGATTGTTCGGGTACAGGAGAAGGGCCTTGTCGTTTTGAGTTTATCAATCAACAAGGAGAACTGCTAGTTATAGTCGCTACAACAAGAGGTTCTGAAAATACAAAACGTTTTGTGAGGAATTGGTGGATTGAGAAAAAGACAGATAGCAATCAACAAAAATCGTCATCAAACATAATTCAAGAAGGTCGTTATTGGTTGGGAGGTTCGGCTCAGGGTTTAGAGGTAAAGGGAAAACAATATCGATATTATGATGAGTCTAATATCGACCGACCGTGGCAACCTCTATCTGAGTTACAATATATCACAAAAGGCGTTGTGTTTGATGGAAAAAGTTATTGGTGTTTATCTACTCTCGCACCTAAAACCGGAGGAATTTCTTGTTCTAAAGATGGATGGAAATAAAAGATTTATTGGCAGCTATATCTGGGATATTGATAATTTTTATTGGGTTTAATCGTGCTAACTAAATCACTTTCACTTAAGTCAAAATCGAAGTTTTTAGGGTTGTGTGCGTTAGCTATAGCCCTTGTACTCGCTGGTTCCAATCTAGACATTGCTACAGCGCGCGATTATGAATCACGCACTCAAGCTGTGGATAGGTTTACGGATTGGTTTTTTTATAGAGTGAATCCTCAATTAGGAGGTCGCAAATTGCGTTCTGACGATTCTTCGGCCTACATCCGCGAATGGAATGCTATTCGTAGTACAGTCGATCGAGAAATGATTACTACACAAGGAGATTGCGTCGGTGATGCTTTCTGGGACTTCGATTATCGTTATCATGGGCGATCGCTAGATCGGATTGCAGATACAATTTGGGATATCCGCGATCCATCGGGTGACAAAACTCGTGCAGATGTTTCTAAACAAGAATGGCAGAAGCTTCGTAATTCAATAATTAGAGAACATTTTTGCTATTAAGTTGCCATATTTCTCAACCCAATTTAAAGAATAAAGAACAACAGCGCTTTTAGTTACAAATATTGTTAAAATGTAAAATAGGCAACCTCGATTGTAGATCGTTTAGTCGAAAGGCAACGGCAACATTCTATAGCAAAACAAAAGGATAAAAAATGGGCCGACTTACCGCAACAATAACCGTCACCAACGAAGTAGACAAGATGCTAGCAGAAAGAGGATTTATCGCCACAGAGCAAATACGATCGGTCACCATCGATAACGTCCTAGTAGATAAAAAAGCAACTCGACTCTGTTTACCAGCAGATATTATCAGTCAGTTAGGTTTAACTTTAGTTGGTGAAATCCAAGGAAATACAGCAATAGGAACTCGACCATTTCGTCTGTTCAAAGATGTCAGTCTTGCCGTAGCTGAACGGGAAGGCAGGTATGATTGTGTAGAAATTCCCGCAGGAGAAGAACCTTTACTCGGCTTAATTCCCCTCGAAGATTTGGGTTTAGAACCGGACTTTAAAAATCAGCGGTTGATTGTTTTGCCGGCGGAGGGAATGCAAAGCTATATTCGGGTGTAAAATCTAAATTATTAACGTTAAATGCTGGCTATACCTACATGAGAGCTTACTTGTCTCTGATTCATTGTTTAAAATCCCGATCGCAAAATTTGATAGTTTTTTGTTATTATGGGAAATAGTAGTTGACTCAAATAGGTGACTCAACGTAATGAACATATCCTTAACTCCCGAACTAGAGCAGTTTGTTCAGTCAACAGTCAACAACGGTAGATACTCATCAGCTTCTGAAGTGGTATGGGCTGCGTTACGATTGCTAGAACAACGAGAAATGGAACGCTTGGTGCGTTTAGAGGAACTCCGCAAGGAAATAATGATTGGAATTGAAGCTTCCGATCGCGGAGAGGTTTTTGATGGTGAAGAAGTGTTAAGAGAACTGCGTGAGGAGATTCAGCAAGCCGATGAGGGTGAAAAATGAGTCGATACACTTTGAGTGCCCCCGCCAAGCAAGATTTAAGGGAACTCACGAACTATCTGTTGCAGTTTAGCGCCAATGCAGCCAACCATTTTCTTAATGTTTTTCAGGAAAAATTTCGTTTATTAGCAGATTTTCCAGAAATGGGGCGCAGTCGTGAGGAATTAGCACCGTCTCTACGCAGTTTCCCTGTAGATAAATATGTAATTTTTTACCGCGTTATTAAAAATGGTATCCAAATTGAAAGGGTGTTGAGTGGTTATAGAGACTTTGAGGATGTTTTTGTAGAAGACAGATAATATTATATTTTTGCACTAAAATGTCAGTCACTACTCATCAATTAATTCAGTGGAAACAACAAGGGCGGTCAATTGTTGCCCTGACAGCTTATGATTATGCGATCGCCCAACTCATCGATCGAGCAGGCGTAGATATCATCCTAGTCGGCGATTCTCTGGCAATGCCCATATTGGGCTACGAGACAACACTGCCCCTCACTCTCGATGAAATGCTGCACCACGCTAAAGCAGTGCGTCGCGGTGTTAAACAAGCATTAATTGTTGTCGATTTGCCGTTTTTAACCTATCAAGAAAGTCCCCAGCAAGCCATGCAATCGGCGGGGAGAGTTTTGAAAGAAACCGGCGCTCAAGCTGTAAAATTAGAAGGTGGATATCCAGCAATGGCCGCCACAGTTTCGCAGCTAACATCCGCCGGAATTCCAGTGATGGGACACGTCGGTTTAACTCCGCAGTCGGTACACCAACTCGGCTACAAAAAACAAGGAAAAACTGTTGAAGCTGCCGATCGCATCATAGCAGAGTCGATCGCACTTCAAGAAGCCGGTGCCTTTGCGATCGTCTTAGAACACATTCCCGCAGACTTAGCCGCCCAAATTACCCAAAAATTAACTATTCCCACCATTGGTATCGGTGCCGGGCCGCACTGCGACGGACAAGTATTAGTTACTTCCGATTTGTTGGGACTTTCCGAAAAACAGCCGCCTTTTGCAAAAGCTTATGTCAATTTGCGAGAGACAATTACTCAAGCTGTAACAGATTATTCTCTAGAAGTTAGAGAAGGCAAATTTCCCGAATAGGTTCGTAGTGAGGGCTTGAACCCTTAAAAATCAGGACTAAAATCCTCACTACAAACCTAATTTACACTTTGGGCTGGCCCTCTTCCTCTTTATCCTTCTCAACAGCTTCATCCTCAGATTGACCAACCCCTTCCTTAAAACTCCGCAGCGTTTTTCCCAAAGCATTTCCTAACTCAGGAATCTTCTTGGGGCCGAAAATTAGTATGGCAACCACCGCAATAATGCCCATTTCGGGCAATCCCAGACCAAACATACACTCATCTCCTGTAAAACTTGCTCGATCGTAAGTCAATCTACTGATATTGTTAAAGTATCTACGTTTTTTCCTGCATCCTGCAAGAGTAGAATCGAGTTTTATTAAGCTATCCCCCGATAAATAAGAATGTTAGAAATATCCCAGCCTTCTCTGCGCGAACAACAGCATCATCTCATCCGCGATTTAGCAGACCGGATGGAAGCAGTATGGCACCGCTACCTCGACCTCGAACCCTACCACCTGCCCGCTGAGTTGGGATATATAGAAGGGCGCTTGGAAGGAGAAAAACTGATCGTGGAAAACCGCTGCTATCAAACGCCCCAGTTCCGCAAAATCCACCTTGAACTCGCTAAAGTCGGGCCGGTACTTGACATTCTGCACTGCGTGATGTTTCCCAGACCGAATTATGCTTTGCCGATGTTCGGTACGGATATCGTAGCAGGCAAAGGGCAAGTTAGCGCCGCGATCGCAGACCTTTCTCCCCTCAATCGAGATCGAACTTTGTCGGAAACCTACCGAACCCAACTGGAAACTTTGCCACTCAAGCAATTTTCTTGTCCCCGCCCAATTCCCGAATGGGGGGATATTTTCTCAGAATTTTGTCTGTTTGTGCGGCCAGAGTCGATCGAAGAAAACAGTCGGTTTTTGGATATTGTTGAATCCTACGTTGAAATTCACTGCAAACACGCAGTCGCTTCCGAACCAGTCTCTGCCGCCGAAACATCGGAAATTCTAGACGCTCAAATTTACTACTGCACCCAGCAGCAGCAAAACGACAAAACCCGCCGCGTACTCGAAAAAGCTTTCGGTCAAGATTGGGCAGAACATTACATGACCGAGGTGCTTTTTGATATCCCTAAATAGCTGAAAATTGTTTACAATACTTTACAGTAGGGGGAAAAAACTTAATCAGGAAATCACCTACTTTATAAGTAATGGTAAAGGAATCACGGCTCAAGGATAAATCATTTTTAAAACCCCCAGGGCGAGGAATCATCGGTTTAGCGATCGCCGCCACTGTAATTACCACAGGAGTCGGTTTTTGGCAAGTATCTCAAATTAGAAAAGCCGAAGAGTTAAAGGCGGCGGCTGCAACGGCGGCTGCAACTTCCGTCGCCACCCGCAACAGCGTTACCGCTTTGGGTAGGTTGACTCCCCAGGGGGAAGTTATCAAATTGTCGGCCCCTTCGGCGTCGGAGGGAGCAAGAATTGAACAGTTGCAGGTGGAAGAGGGCGATCGAGTCAGTCAAGGACAAATCATAGCAGTTCTCGATACGCGCGATCGGCTCCAAGCAATCCTCCAACAAGCCGACAAAGAAGTCAAAGTCAAACAAGCAGAATTAGCGAAAATTCAAGCAGGCGCAAAAACAGGCGTTGTCGGCGCCGGGAAAGCAGAAGTTGCCAAGTTTGAAGCACAAGTGCAAAGAGAAACCGAAGCCGAAGCCGCCAATGTCGCCCGCTTAGAAGCTCAACTGCGAAGAGAAACCGAAGCCGAACAAGCTAACGTCGCCAAATTCGAGGCCGCGCTGCAAAGAGAAACCGAAGCGGAACAAGCTAATCTTGCTAAATTTGAGGCACAACTCCAAAGAGAAACAGAGGTGCAGCAAGCCAAATTGGCTAGGTTAGAAGCTCAATTGCGGGGCGAAATTGCCTCTCAAAACGCTACAGTCGATCGGCTAAAAGCCGAATTAACCAACGCCGAAGCCGAGGAAAAACGCAATAAAGAACTCTCCGAAACAGGCGCAATTTCTGCTTCCGCCTACGACACCAAACGCTTAGCAGTAGAGACGGCTCGCCAGAGAGTCAAAGAAGCGCAAGCTATATTAGAAAAAACCGTGCAAACACTGCAAGAGCAAATAGTCGAAACGAAAGCAACAATCAAACAAACAGTAGAAACAGGCCAGCAGGAAATCAATCAATCGCGAGCCAATCTCAAACGCAAATTAGAAACTGGTAGGCAGGAAATTAACCAAGCCAGAGCCACCTTAAATCAAAAGATAGAAACAGGTAGAGAACAAATTAATCAAGCCGAAGCAATACTCAAACAAAAAGCAGAAACTGGCCAAGAAGAAATCAATCAAGCCAAAGCAAATCTAGACCAAATTGCCGAAGTACGTCCCGAAGATGTGCAAGCAGCCCAAGCCGCCGTAGAAAGTGCGATCGCCGCCAAACAAAAAGCTCAAGTAGACTTAAACTTAAGTTACATCAAAGCACCCGTATCCGGCTACATTCTCAAAGTTCACAGCCGACAAGGAGAACGCGTCAACACCCAAGACGGCATCGTAGAACTAGGCGGCACCGACCAAATGTACGCCGTAGCAGAAGTTTATGAAACCGACATCGCCAAAGTGCGAAACGGCCAGCGCGCAGCAGTCACCAGCCCCGTTTTGGCAGGCACTTTGGCAGGAACAGTCGCTCGCATCGGCAAACAAATCGGCAAAAAAGATGTCCTGAATACCGACCCCGCCGCCGACACTGATGCTAGAGTTATCGAAGTAAGAATTCGCCTCGATCCCGAGTCGAGCAAAAAAGTTGCAACCTTAACAAACTTGCAGGTTGAAGTTAAAATAGATATCTAAATTTTACGTTGACCAAACTTACGCATGGGCACTCAAGAAACCGCGTTTTTTACCGAGATTAAGGGTGTGAATCAAATATAAGGGTAAAAAACCCGGTTTCTCAACACCCGTGCTTAAATCCTAAAATTATTCAATCCAAAATCCCCAATCTAAAATCTAAAATCTAAAATCTAAAATTGATTGACTCTTATGGCAAAAATACCGCTAGCTTGGGCACAGTTAACTCGCGAAAAAATGCGCTTAGTAATCGCGCTAGCCGGCATTGGATTTGCCGACTTGCTGATGTTTATCCAGTTTGGATTTAGAGATGCGCTGTTTGAAAGTTCCATCAGCTTTCACTCGCAATTAAAAGGAGATATTTTTATCACCAGCACCCAGTCAACGGCTTTAATAGCCATGAAAAGTTTTCCCCAACGGCGTTTGTATCAAGCTTTGAGTTTTAACGGCGTTACCGGAATCAGCCCGGTATATCTAGGCTTTGGTTTGTGGAAAAATCCCGCACCAGACAAAAACAATACCCGCCAACTGATGATAATCGGTTTTGACCCCAATCGTCCCATCTTTGATCTGCCGGAAGTTAAGGATAATTTGGACAAAATCAAAATTTCAGATGTCGTTTTATTCGATCGAGCTTCCCGCCCGGAGTTTGGGCCAGTAGCAGACTATTTCAACCAGGGAAAGCCTGTGGAAACTGAAATAGACAACCGCCGCGTTACTGTAGAGGGGTTATTTACTCTAGGAGCATCTTTCGGTGCTGATGGCAATATTATTACCAGCGATTTGAACTTTCTGCGGATTTTTAACAGTAGAAGAACTAGAGGCTTAATTGATGTCGGAATTGTTCACTTGCAGCCGGGAACTGATGTCAAGGCGGTTATTGAAAAAATGAGGGCAACTTTACCACAAGACGTGACTATTGCTTCTAAAGAAGAGTTTGTAGCTTTTGAGAGAAAATATTGGGAGGAAAGCACGGCGATCGGATTTATTTTCACTCTCGGCGCGGCTATGGGATTTATTGTCGGCATCGTGATTGTCTATCAAATTCTCTATACTGATGTTACTGACCATTTGCCAGAGTACGCTACTTTGAAGGCGATGGGATATAAAGACAGTTACTTTTTGAGTGTGGTTTTTCAAGAGGCTTTAATTTTGGCAATCCTGGGCTATTTGCCCGGACTTGGGATTTCTGTGGTGCTGTACAATTTAGCGAGAACTGCTACGAGTTTGCCGATGTACATGACTTTGGGGAAAGTTGTAACTGTGTTTGTCATGACAACAGTCATGTGTTTTGTATCGGGGGCGATCGCGGTTAGGAAGTTGCAGGCGGCAGATCCGGCGGATATTTTTTAAGGAAGGAAGGCACGACACGGATTCTGACACGGATACACGGATTAAAGAATGAGGAATTATGAAATAAAAAAACACTCATAACTAATAACTAATAACTAATAACTAATAACTAATAACCATGAACACTCTACCAGTTGTCTCAATTAAAAATCTCAACCATTCTTTCGGCGAAGGTCAACTTCGCAAACAGACATTATTTGACATCAACCTAGAAATTTATCCGGGCGAAATCGTGCTAATGACGGGGCCTTCGGGGTCTGGTAAAACAACATTGTTAACCTTGATTGGAGCTTTGCGATCTATCCAAGAAGGTAGTCTGAAAATTCTCGACCAAGAATTGCGGGGAACGCCGAAAAATAAATTAGTACAAGTCCGTCGCGACATCGGTTATATTTTCCAAGCTCATAATTTGCTGAAATGCTTGAGTGCTAGGCAAAATGTGCAAATGTCCCTCGACCTACACAACCATCTTTCTAACAAAGAAACTAATGATAAAATAGAAGGGATTCTGGAAGCTGTGGGGTTGGGAGACAGAATAGATTATTACCCAAGCAGTCTTTCGGGCGGCCAAAAACAAAGAGTTGCGATCGCCCGCGCATTAGTCAGCCAGCCGAAATTAGTATTAGCAGACGAACCCACAGCAGCACTAGACAGTAAATCAGGTCGAGATGTGGTAGAAATCATGCGAGGTTTAGCCAAAGAACAGCACAGCACTATTTTGCTTGTCACCCATGACAACCGCATTTTAGACATAGCCGATCGCATTATTCACATGGAAGACGGCTACCTCGCACAAGATACATCAACAGCGGCTGCCACAGGCGTTCTTTCGGGAAAATAATATTAATCCACCTCAACTTATTTCCGAGAACCGGGACGCTTTCCTCCTACCTTGGCAGGACTTTTTGTTGCACCTTTGGCTGGAGTTTTAGAACTACTTTTGCCGTTTTTTTGGCCTTTCGCTCCTGTCAACTGGCTCTCAAGGTCATTTGCAGGTCGGCCCGCAGGCGTTCTCGTAGTCCTAAAGGTAACATTCACCCCTTCATTCGACTGTTCCAGCACCAACATCGGCGTCGGCTTGGCTTTTTGATCCCACTCAATATGAACGATGCGACCTTGAATTGTCGGCTGCCAACTGTCGTGGTCGTCTGAAGGACTCAGATAAGTTTCCAAACAGTCAATAATTTGATTAATTGTCGCTGATGTAGCCTGAGTCGGCAGTTTCATCAGCTTAATTTGAATCCGAAACAGCACTCGTTTTTCTATTTTTACCGCCGGATCGCCAGTTTCGTATTCGATATCAAACATCGAATCCACTTGCCTGCCACTGCCGGCATTCCCGTTTTTATCTCCCACTGCAGCCTGAGTCGGACGCAGGGCAATACTAATTTTCTCTTTGACTTTTACCTTAATCTGATTCACAATGGCAAAGTGAAAGACTTCTTCCGCCATTCGCATTCTCAGGTAGTCTAAATTAAAGTCTCGCGAGTGGATAAGGTCGGGATTCTTTTCCATCTTTGACATGGTTTCCAGAGCCATTTTGTATTTTTTCTGGAGTTCTCGATTTCTAAACTCCTCAAACTTGAGCTTTTTGCTCAAATCGTCGAGTTTTAGCTTGGTAAACACAGCTAAACCGATAAGCAATAACAACAGTAATCCCGACGCTCCCATGAAGAGTTGGTCTGAGGACGGATCTCCGGGTTTAGCCTGTTTAGGTTTGGGAGAGGCTACTGCCAACCTTGGTTCTACAAGGATTATTTGGGTTGACATGGGCTTTTAAAGGGTAAAATTTGACGCTATATTTATACAGGACTCCAGAGTAGAGCTGGTAGTGCAACTGGATCAACCAACATTGACATCATTCCACCATCATCTTGGTACAACTGGATTTCTGCAACTGGAACACGCACCCTCTAATTAATACTTTATCTTTAACTGCAAGCAGGTTTCCGAAATATCGGAAAATCGTGCGCTGGTACTGGCCAATAGAAATGGTGAATTGTCTGTAAGATATTATACCAATACAGCTAAAAAAAATGTTGGTTCGGGGGTCTCCTTTTCTAGAAAAATAAAAAGAAATACACATAAATTAATACTAACTCTGGAAGCGAGCTGCGGAAAACATCAAGCAGAACAGTCGATCGCCCGGACGATCGAGGGGCGGACATTGAAGAGTGCTAATTCCTACTGTTGGCTCACTCCCCCCGTGCAAGCCCACCGGGCGGCTTGCTGTGAGAGTCTAGCTCTCTTTGCGATCGAACAACGTCTCCTTAGCTAAGATTACAGCTAATACCACCAATATTCGATCGTGACCTACGAACCCCTGCACCACAAATATCGCCCTCAGACATTTGCCGAATTAGTCGGTCAAGAGGCGATCGCCCAAACCCTCACCAGCGCCATCCTACAAGAGCGCATAGCACCAGCATATCTATTCACCGGCCCCAGAGGCACCGGTAAAACCTCCAGTGCCCGAATTTTCGCCAAATCCCTCAACTGTATTTCTACGGTAGCCCCCACCCCCACACCCTGTGGCAAATGCAACGTTTGCCAAGAAATTGCCCGAGGTTCGACACTAGATGTCATCGAAATTGACGCCGCCAGCAACACCGGAGTAGATAACATTCGGGATTTGATTGAACGAGCTCAATTTTCGCCCGTACAGTGCCGCTATAAAGTATATGTAATCGACGAAGTTCATATGCTCAGTACCCAGGCATTTAATGCCTTATTGAAAACATTAGAAGAACCGCCAGATCGCGTTGTATTCGTCCTCGCCACAACCGACCCACAAAGAGTATTACCAACTATTATTTCTCGTTGCCAAAAGTTCGACTTCCGCCGCATACCACTCGAAGCAATGATTGCTCACTTGCACAAAATTGCCCAATTAGAAAACATCAATATTGCCAGTGATGCAGTACAAATGGTTGCTCAAATCGCCCAAGGAGGTCTGCGAGATGCCGAAAGTTTGCTCGACCAACTGAGCTTATTTCCCGGTCAAGTAACAGTCGAAAAAGTTTGGGATTTAGTCGGTGCGGTTCCCGAAAATGATTTAATGGATTTGCTGCAAGCTATTGATACAGATAACGCTACAGCATTAATAGACATGACTCGTCACCTAATGGATCGCGGTCGGGAACCGCTAATCGTGCTGCAAAGTCTCGCGAGCTTTTACCGAGATTTGCTAATAGCCAAAGCTGCCCCGAAACGGTCAGATTTAGTAGCTTTAACATCGGCCACTTGGGAAAAACTGGGGGATTTTGCCCGCAATTGGGATGCCGAGTTGATTTTGGCCGGTCAGAAACATTTGCAAACCCACGAAGTGCAAATTAAAAACACCACTCAGCCGCGTTTGTGGCTGGAAGTAACGCTGTTGGGATTATTGCCATCAGCAATTAGAACTCAGCAGCAACCAACAGCCGAACCAGCGAAAAATGTTGCTCAACCACCACAAAATTACCCCCCCCAACCAAGGGCGGGCACGGGGGCACCGCCCCTACAATCGGGAGGAAGTCAAACATCTAATATTGAACAATCTTCTGTTCCCAATTCGCAAAATCCTCCGCCGCAGTCGCCGCCTGTGGCTAATCGAATAGAAAACACACCTCCTGCAGCGATTCCTGCACCTGCACCAACTGCGGAAACGAATCAAACAAATTATTCCCCGGCTAATTCAGGCGATGAAATCGATTTAAATCGAGTGTGGGAACAGGTACTTGACCGCGTGCGGCCCCATGGAACTCAATCGCTGCTTCGTCAACATGGACAGCTAGTAATTTTTAGCAATGATACTGCTTATGTTAAGATTAGTTCGCAGCCGTTGCTCAATATGGTTAAAGACAAAGTAGCTAATATTGCAGAAGCTTTTTTGCAAATTTTTAACCGTCGAGTAACAGTAAAGGTGGGCTTGACAAATCCCGCTGAAACTAATAGTTCCCGCACCAAGAATTTGCCAACTTCTAACGGACGTGGTGGCGAAAATGCCAGCAATTCTCATCCTGCGGATGATGCGGGCCAACAGGTGCAGAAGTCGGCGGCTTCTGAGATTACAGATGATTTTTTGGGGAAGGGTAGAGAAGAACAAAAACACCCGCCTGCGACTGAAAATACCGCTGTTAATGTGCCGGCAATTTCCGAATCGCGATCGCCCACAAACGGTTCTACAGACTCTCAAACTGACTTTAACGCTCAGGCTATAGCGGTGCGTGATGACGCGCGAGATGTCGCGAATAGGGCTAGGCAATGGGCTGATATGTTTGACGGGCAAGTAGTCGATTTGTCTGATGACTTGGAGATTTGGGAGTCGGAAACTTTTAGATTGGAATCTGAACCTGATTTTTCCGAGTTATCTTCTGAGTTAGGTGAGGATGATTTTATTGATTGGTAAATGAGAATTGGGCATTGGGCATTGGCTTGATATGATATCAATTTCGGTTGCACTCTTGGAAATGATAGAGGAGACGGCAGTGCCATCTCCCTACAATGTTATTTTGGGTAGGGAGACGGCACTGCCGTCTCCTAATTTCGGCTACTAATAATTTCGATGCAACCGGAAACGATATGATATGTTGTACCATGCTCAAGAACAGGCTTTCCGGCCTGTTCCACAAAGAGTGAATTTTCTTGTGGGGAGTATGGGTTGGGCAGGAGATCCCGCCCTAAAAGACTTATTGACAATGTGAAAACTTTTAAGCCGATTCCGGTTTTGGTAGCGAAGACGGAAGTACCAATAACTCAGCAGTCGATCGCTTCTCGACCATTTCCTTAGTAATCGTACACCGGGCAACATCCTTGCGCGACGGCAACTCGTACATCACATCCAACATCAATTCTTCGACAATTCCCCGCAGCGCCCGTGCTCCAGTTTTGCGGCGGTATGCTTCCTGGGCGATCGCCCGAATCGCCTCTGGCTTAAAGTCCAACTGCACATTATCCATCTTCAGCAGCTTTTGATACTGCTTAACCAAAGCATTTCGGGGTTCCGTCAAAATCGCCATCAGCGTTTCCTCATCCAGCGGTTCTAACACCGCCGCCACCGGCACCCGCCCGATAAACTCAGGAATCATCCCAAACTTCACCAAATCATCCGGTTCCAGTTGCTTGAGTACATCAGCAGCCCGCTTTTCCTTCGGCTGAGCTTCTCCGGGCTGAATAAAGCCCATTGACTTTTTGCCCGTTCTCTGCTCTATCACTTTCTCCAGACCGACAAAAGCACCACCGCAGATAAACATGATATTGCTGGTATCAATTTGGATGCAGTCTTGGTAGGGATGCTTGCGCCCGCCTTGGGGAGGTACATTGGCGATCGTCCCCTCCAGCATTTTCAGCAGCGCCTGCTGCACGCCTTCCCCAGAAACATCCCGCGTAATCGAAGGATTTTCGCTCTTGCGGGCTATTTTGTCAATTTCATCAATATAAATAATTCCGCGCTGCGCCTCTTCCACGTCCATATCTGCCACTTGCAGCAGCCGCAGCAAAATATTTTCCACATCTTCCCCGACATAGCCCGCTTCCGTCAGCGTCGTCGCGTCAGCCACCGCAAACGGCACGTCTAGCATATCCGCCAAAGTCTGAGCCAGCAGAGTTTTGCCGCAACCAGTCGGCCCGATTAACAAAATATTCGATTTTTGCAGTTCTACTTCTTCCGGCGGGTGCTTGCCACTATTTTTGGCATGGATAAAGCTCAGGCGCTTGTAGTGGTTGTAAACTGCCACCGAGAGCACCTTTTTCGCCTCATCTTGCCCGATCGCATTTTCGTCGAGATAATTTTTAATTTCCCTCGGCTTGGGAATTTGGCTCAGCGACATACTTTTGCCCGAAGTACCGCGGCGCTTTTGCGTCGTTTCCTGCTTCGGAGCCACCGCCGCTGCGGGCACTGCACTCGAATCAAACAACTCCTCATCTAAAATTTCATTGCACAAGTCAACGCATTCGTCGCAGATATACACCCCGGGCCCTGCGATCAACTTGCGTACTTGCTCTTGAGACTTGCCACAAAACGAACATTTTAGATGGGAGTCGTACTTAGACATAACAGCCTCTTAATTCAGTGCAGTGACATTCTCTCCCGCCGTCGGAAGGTTTTCCTTAGCGATAACTCGATCGACCAAACCGTAATTTTTGGCTTCCTCGGCTGACATAAAAAAGTCGCGCTCTGTATCCGCCTCTAATTTGTCGATCGGTTGACCCGTGTGGTGCGCTAGCAGTTGATTCAGCTTACGCTTATGATAAAGGATTTCTTTGGCTTGAATCTCAATATCAACTGCTTGACCTTGAGCACCTCCAAGCGGCTGGTGAATCATAATCCGGGAACTCGGAAGAGACATCCGCTTACCGTGAGCTCCTGCTGTCAGCAGAAATGCGCCCATACTCGCTGCCAAACCGTAACAAATCGTCACCACATCCGGGCGGATTTGCTGCATTGTGTCATAAATTGCCATGCCGGCCGTCACCGAGCCACCGGGGGAATTAATGTACATTTGGACATCTTTTTCTGGGTCTTCGGCATCTAGATACAATAGCTGAGCCACTATTGAGTCAGCAACTTCGTCGGTTACGGGAGTTCCTAAAAACACAATTCGCTCCCGCAGCAAGCGCGAGTAAATGTCAAAAGCCCGCTCGCCCATCCCCGACTGTTCTAGCACCATCGGCACTACATTGCTGGGGCTGGAACTGACATCAAAATCGTTATAGCTTGTAATTAGGTAATTGGAAGATTGAGATACAACCATAAGACACCAGTCAAGGATTCTAGACAATTTGCTGCTGCTGATGAAAGCTTTAAATTAAGCCGCCAGCTTTTAACTATTATGCCTCTTCTGAACAGATATCGGGGGAATGGGGAATTGGGCATTGGCCAAACAGGGCATAGTCGAGCAAAAATCTTGTGACTATTTAACCCAAATTCAACAGTAGCTCGACATTAAACGTAAAATTCGATCGCACTTCAGATACCCCCGATCCCCGCCCTAGGCACACTCCAAGAGCCAATTAGTGTCCACTTAAGCTTTCAGCCTGCCAAGTCCACCAGTGGGCCCGCTAGTCCGCCAGGGAATCAATTCCACGGGGCTTATAGCTAAAGTCCTCACTATGAGGACTAATGAATTATTCAGTCCTCATAGCGAGGACTTGCGCTTTGAGGCAGGGGTTTAAACCCCTGCCCGACTGCGGGTTTAACGTGTTTGTTGACACGAAGAAGGGCTGGCGTGCGGTGTCCCTACTACTTTGATTCTGCGCCCTATTCTTCGCCTACGACTTCCACTTCAACGCTCGTGGCTGCTTCTGCTGAATCTTCAGCGTCCGATTCTTCTGATTCTTCTGCTGCTGCAGGAGTCAGTGAGCCTTCAGGTACGAGTTCGATTGTTCCTTTTTCTTCCAACCATTTCAGGGTTTTTTGTTTGAGCAAGTCTTCTGCTACAAATTCCTGCAACCTTTGGGGGTCAAAATCTCCTTTGGGAAACTGCTTTCTGATTTTTGCTACTTCTGCTTTTACTTCTGCTGGTTCAACAGATAAGGATTCCAGCTTGGCTACTTCTGCCAGAGCTAAATTCTGCTTGAGGCGCTCGATTGCTTCCGGGCGCGAGCGTTCCCGCATCGGGCCCATATTTTCTTCGGTAAACAGTTGGTTGATATCTATGCCGTAATTTTTCAATTGGAGGGCTTGTTGATTCAACAAATAATCGATTTCGCGATCGACCATTGTTTCGGGAATTTCCACTTCTATTAGCTGCACAAGTGCTGCTGATATAGCTTTTTCCTTATTAGCTGATGTCTGGTTTTCTTGGTCGGCTTTAAACCGAGTTTCCAGCGATTCGCGCAGTTCTGCTAAGGTTTCAAACTCGCTGACTTCTTGGGCGAAGTCGTCGTCCAACTCCGGCAATTCTTTTTCCTTAAGTTCTTTGAGGGTAATCGTAAAGACTGCTGGTTTTCCGGCTAATTCTTCACTGCTATACTCTTCGGGGAACTGTACAGAAACTTCTCTCGTTTCTCCTGGATTCATCCCGATCATGCCTTGGATAAAGCCCGGTACAAACTGATTTTCCGACAATTCTACTTGGAAGTCTTCTGCTTCGCCACCGGGAATTTCTGCGGGAGTTTCGCCTTCTGGTGCTTCCGCAAATCTACCGGAGAAATCAACCAAAGCCGTGTCTCCCAACTGAGCTGGCCGGCCTTCTACGGGGATTAAAGTAGCTTTGTCCGATCGATATTTTGCCAATACCTCATCTACCTGACCCTCATCATACTTAGCTTCTTCTGCTTGAAGCTGCAAACCTGTGTACTGACCCATTTTTACTTCGGGTTGTACATCAACCTTCGCCGAAAAAATCAGAGGCTGTTCTGGATCGAACTTCTCTAGTAATTCTTCAAACTCGGTGCGAAGTTCAAAACTGCCAATTGCCGCAATTTTTTCTTGTTCGAGGGCTTTTTGCAGGGAATCATTAATCAAATTTTCCAAAGCCGTCGCCTTCAAACGACTCTGGCCTAGGCGCTGTAGCAAAACTTGACGGGGAACTTTGCCTTTGCGGAACCCAGGAATACTAACCTCGCGAGCAAATTGTTTAATTACTTGCTCGTAAGCTTGTTTTGACTTTTCTGACGGTACTTCGATTTCCAGACCAATTTGGCTAGCTGGAAGTTTTTCCTGGGTTACTTTCATCGGCTTTTTTGATATTTAACAATAGTGTATTGACACTCCCTGTCCTTTAGGTCAGGGATTCTTAATTCAGCGACTGACCTTAAAATGTTGCGTCCTTTCGGCAATCCTCAAACTTTTTAACCGTAGAAATCCTACCAATTAACGAGCCTGATTCGCAGTCATCCCTCTTGGTCTATCTCCAAAAGCGTACTAGGATATTTACCTAGAGTTCGGGTATGCCCTACCCTACTTAACAAGACTAAATAGTTTGTTTCTCTGGTTAAAGGAACTGTGTTAAGCCCCTAGCTGTTTATAGAGTTTTCGCCGCTCTTTGTCCCCCGGTTTACGCGCCAAAGTGTGTCGTTAACTGTTTTTATGCACTAGGGCGCAGGAGTTTAACCTTGACTACTCTAGAATACTAGAAATTTCCTGACTTTTAGGAAGGGATTTAAGAAATTAAAGCCGTCCTAGAAGGACAGGGTTTTAGACCCAATTTCCTTGATAAAATACATACAAATCTGACTTTGCCTGCATTTTAATTTTGTACGCTTTGACTCGTAACGGCACAACTACAACACCTTTACCGGATGAGACTGTAAGTCATTGCCGGCTACTTTTTTGGCTCTTGCCAAATAGTTTGGGTTTGAGGATACTAGCTTTTGCTAGGAATGTGGAGGTTAAGTCCACTAATTGCCGATGCACCATAGCACATATCGCCCTGTGATGTCAATCTTGCCGGTCTCTGCGGCCAGTCAAAGTCAATGGATGCGCCTGCGAAAATGCAGATATATCGCAAAACTTAACCGGATGCGGATTGGGCGTGGGCGAGCGACAAAAGATGCTAAACTGGCATTGGGTACGATCGCACGGATCGATCGGGAAGTTCGATCGCCCTTTTAGGTTAACTGCACCATTGCTATCCTCTCATGCTCCTGATATCGCATAACATTAATTAAGTTTGATATTGAGAATTGCAGTTATTTAAATTTTTGATTTCGATCCTTTAGACTCTAATTTGTGGAGGAAACTAATTTGTCTCAATCCTATCGAGTTGCCATTTTAGGAGCTACCGGCGCAGTCGGGGCCGAGTTGCTAGAACTCTTGCACAGCCGGACTTTTCCGATTTCTCACTTGAAGCTGCTGGCTTCGGAACGTTCAGCAGGCACTACCTTGCCTTTTGGGGGCGAGATGCTGCAGGTGGAAGCAGTTTCGGCGCGATCTTTTGATAATGTAGATTTGGTGCTCGCCTCTGCCGGCGGCTCTACTTCTAAATTATGGGCTCCGCAAGCTGTGGCAGCCGGGGCAGTGGTAATTGACAATTCTAGCGCTTTCCGCATGGATGCGACGGTACCGCTAGTGGTTCCCGAAGTCAATCCCCAAGCGGCAGCAGCTCACCGAGGTATAATTGCAAATCCCAACTGCACGACTATTTTGATGGCGGTTGCCGTTTGGCCACTTCACAAAGTTAGGCCGATACAGCGCATCGTTGTAGCAACTTACCAGTCTGCCAGCGGGGCGGGGGCCAGGGCAATGGAGGAAATGAAAGCTCAAGCAAGAGCAATTTTGCAGGGAGAAACTCCCAAAACAGATATATTTCCCTACCCGTTAGCATTTAATTTGTTTCCGCACAACACCCCGATTAACGATTTGGGGTATTGTGAAGAAGAAATGAAAATGGTAAACGAAACTCGGAAGATATTTGGTACGGACGAGATTAAAATTACGGCAACTTGTGTGCGGGTTCCCGTACTGCGGGCTCATTCGGAAGCGATTAATCTAGAGTTTGCAGAGCCTTTTAGCGCGATCGAGGCCAGGGAAATCTTAAAGCAGGCAAGCGGGGTTAAGCTGGTAGAAGACTGGCAAGCTAATTATTTCCCGATGCCCGCAGAAGCCAGCGGTAAGGATGACGTGTTAGTCGGCAGGATTCGCCAAGATATTTCTCACCCCTGCGGGTTGGAAATGTGGCTGTCGGGCGATCAAATTCGCAAAGGGGCGGCTTTAAATGCGGTGCAGATAGCTGAGTTGCTGGTAGAAAAAAATTTGTTGCGAAGCCAAGTGGCGGCGGCTTCTAATTAGGGGAAGCCTCGCAACTTGAAAATTGAAATTGGGGATTTTAGATAAACCTTTCATCTGAAATCAAAAATTTAAAATCAAACATCAACAGTCTAAAATCGGAGAAAGTGTGGTAAAGTTTGGACGGGTTCTGACTGCAATGATTACGCCGTTTAAGGAAGACGGCAGCGTTAACTATGCGGTAGCAGAACAATTGGCAGTTCATTTAGCCGATCGCGGTACAGATAGCTTGGTAGTGTGCGGCACTACTGGCGAGTCTCCCACTATGACGTGGGATGAAGAGTACGAATTATTTCAGGTGGTACAAAAGGCGGTGGCCGGTAAGGCGTTGGTAATCGCCGGAGCAGGCTCGAATTCTACTTCAGAAGCAGTCGCAGCTACCCAAAAAGCAGCTAAACTAGGGTTAGACGGTTGTTTGCAGGTGGTTCCTTATTACAACAAACCCCCGCAAGAAGGTTTATATAATCATTTTCGGGCGATCGCGCAATCTGCTCCAGAATTGCCTATAATGTTATATAACATCCCCGGTCGCACTGGTCAGAATATGTTGCCGGAGACGGTGGCTCGATTGGCCCAAATTCCCAACATTGTGGCCGTAAAAGAAGCAAGTGGCAACTTGGATCAAGCAAGTCAAATTCGGTGCTTGACATCCCCTGAATTTGCCATCTATTCTGGAGATGATTCCCTAACTTTGCCAATGTTGGCGGTAGGAGGATCTGGTGTAGTTAGCGTAGCCAGCCATCTGGTAGGAGAACAACTGCAACAGATGATCAAAGCTTTCGAGGCCGGTCAAGTTCAAGTCGCTACCCAGATTCACTTGCAACTTTTTGACCTGTTTAAAGCTCTTTTTCTCACCACAAATCCCATTCCAGTCAAGACAGCTCTCAAGCTTCAAGGCTGGGATGTCGGCTCCACCCGTCCGCCCCTGTGCGATCCGCCCGTTGAGGTAACTCAAAAGTTAAAGGACGTACTGAGTCAGCTAGCAGCAGTATCAGCTAGCTAGACGAGCGAGAACGAGTTTTCAGACAACTGAATATTGGTTGTTATCAGTCATTAGTTCTGAGTTATCAGTCATTAGTAATTAAGTGTTAGTAAGTAGCTAACAGTCAAGCATTAAAGACTGAAGATAGAAGAATGAAGGCCAAAGACAACTGACTGTACGGGAGAGTAAAACCCGCCAGGGATTTTTCCATAAATATTTGGAAAAATATCGCCCTACCAACGAACCGTAGACGAAAGACGAAAGACGACAGACCATAGACCACAGACCAATAACAAAAATAACTAACAAAGGATACGCATGATCAAAAATACAACTGCATCTGCTCTAAAAGTTATTCCCCTCGGCGGGCTGCACGAAATCGGTAAAAACACTTGTGTGTTCGAGTACGGCGACGAAATCATTCTTTTAGATGCCGGTTTAGCGTTCCCGACAGATGGAATGCACGGGGTAAATATTGTCCTTCCCGACATGACTTACCTGCGGGAAAACAGCCACAAAATTAAAGGTATGATCGTGACTCACGGTCACGAAGACCACATAGGTGGTATCCCTTATCACCTCAAACAATTTGAAATTCCAGTCATCTACGGCCCGCGTTTGGCGATGGCTTTGCTAGCCGGAAAACTCGAAGAAGCCGGAGTGTCTCACCGCACTGAATTGAGAACGGTTAGACCCAGGGATACTGTCAGAATTGGCAAGAATTTCTTAGTCGAATACATCCGCAACACTCACTCGATGGCCGACAGTTTTACGGTGGCAATTCACACTCCCGTCGGAATTGTGATCCACACCGGAGACTTTAAAATTGACCACACTCCTGTAGACGGCGAGCATTTTGATTTGCAAAAGCTGGCGGAGTACGGCGAGAGAGGCGTGCTGTGCTTGATCAGCGATTCTACTAACTCGGAAGTTCCCGGTTTTACCGCTTCGGAAAGTTCTGTGGCGCCGAATTTAGACAGAATTATCGCTCAAGCACCGGGACGGATAATGCTGACGACTTTTGCTTCGTCGGTACACCGATTGCAAATTGTTTTGGACTTGGCTAAGAAAAACAATCGGTATGTCGGAGTGGTTGGCCGGTCGATGCTTAACGTCATCGCTCACTGCCGCAATCTTGGCTACATCAAATGCGAAGATAGTATTTTCAAACCGCTGAAAGAAATCCGCAATTTGGCAGAAGACAAGGTGCTGATTTTAACTACAGGTTCCCAAGGCGAACCGATGGCGGCGATGACTCGCATTGCTAACGGCGAACATCACGAACTGAAAATCAGAAAGGGCGATACTGTCATTTTCTCAGCTAATCCGATTCCGGGAAATACGATCGCAGTGGTAAACACGATCGATAAACTGATGATGCTAGGAGCACACGTGGTTTACGGCCGCGACAAAGGCATTCACGTTTCCGGCCACGGTTGTCAAGAAGACCAAAAGTTAATGATTAACATGACTCGTCCCAAGTTCTTCTTGCCGGTTCACGGGGAACACCGGATGCTGATCCAGCACTCCAAGACGGCTCAAAGCATGGGCATTCCCGCTAGCAATATGGTGGTTATTGATAACGGCGATGTCGTAGAATTGACCGAAAATTCGATACGAGTTGCTGGTCAAGTGCCTTCAGGAATTGAATTGGTAGATGCTTCTAGATCGGGCGTTGTCAAAGCTAGCGTCCTCAAGGAACGTCAGCAGTTGGCGGGAGATGGCGTTGTAACTGTAGCGGCGGCTTTGAATTGGGAAGGCAAATTAGTTGCTAAACCAGAAGTCCACTTGAAAGGTGTAGTGACATCAGCCGATCGCGCGGAGGTTATCAAATTAATCACTCAAACCATTGAAACAGTTTTGAGCGATCGTTGGTCAGAATTTGTAAAACCTGCCACTGCTGACTCACAAGTTGATGTTGACTGGGTAGGAGTGCAAACGCAAATAGAAAAAGCAATTCAGCGAGTGATGCGCCGGGAACTGCAAAGCAATCCGCTGTTGGTATTCCTGATGCAAATTCCTGAAGAAGCAGTGCGATCGGAAAAAGCAGCAGTATCTCCAGGTGCCCTGGAAGCACCTAAGCTATTATCCTCGCAATCATCGCCATCATCGCCGTCATCGCCATCATCCCCATCCTTGCCATCTCCTGCCAATCAGGTGACGGGCCGGCGCCGTCCCCGGACTGCTGCAAGGGCAGCTTCCTAGTAGGATAATTCTCGGACGCACTGCGAACAAAGAAAGGAGTTTTAGGTTTGGTAGTTGCGCTTGGGTACCCAAGCGCAACTACCAGCCTAGATATAAGAAATGAGAATTAAATAACTTCCACAAGATTGTGGGATGGCGTCCCGCCCGTCCTTTTTGGACGGGCGGGACGCCCATCCCACAATAACAATTAAAATTGTAAGTTATTTAATTCTCATTCCTTACCTAATCCGGGATTTGTAGGATTTTCTCGGTTAAGCTGTGGAGCATTTAAACCAGTAACGAGGCTAGTAGGGTGCGTCAGCTTATAACCCTTACGCTGAAACGGAAAACCTTAGATGCTGACGCACCTTACGCAAGCCCTTTAAATGCCGAACAGCTTAGCGAAGGAGTAGTTTTTAAACCGTAAATAAACACAAATGAACGCAGATAGATTTAAATAACTATCTGCGTTCACTTGCGTTTATTTGAAAATTAATCAGCCACCAGCAACAGCAGGAACAATGCTGACTTCATCGCCATCTTGGAGGGCTGTGTTTGAGCCATCCAAAAAGCGGATGTCTTCGCTGTTGACGTAGAAGTTGAGAAATCGGCGGGGTTCTCCCTTTTCGTCGCACAGGCTTTTTTTGATGCCGGGACAATTGGTTTCCAGCGATTCAATTAATTCGGAAATGTTATCGCCGGCGCATTCGATGGTGGCTTGATTGTTGGTAAATTTTTGCAGGGGGGTTGGAATTAAAACTTTGACGGTCATTTTTTTAGTCCTTAGTCAGTAGTCAGTAGTCAGTAGTCAGTAGTCAGTAGTCAGTAGTCAGTAGTCAGTAGTCAGTAGCTTAATAACTAATAACTAATGACTAATGACTGATGACTATTAATCAGTAGTCCTCAGTCAGTAGTCAACAGCTTAATAACTAATAACTAATGACTAATGACTGATGACTAATGACTATTTATTAAACCGAAACTTGTTGCCATTCTAGGCGTTCGAGCGTGCGGGCGCGTTCTAGGGCGCGCTCGAATGCTTCTAGTTTCGGTTCGAGGGTGATTGGTTCGCCGATGTAGCCTTGAACTGCTTCTTGCGTTTTCAAACCGTTGCCGGTGATGTAAACGACTGTGGTTTCATCGGGATTGATTTTACCTGCTTCTACGAGTTTCTTCAAGACTGCGATTGTGGTGCCGCCTGCGGTTTCAGTGAATATGCCTTCAGTTTCTGCTAGCAGTTTCATGCCTTCGATGATTTCGGTGTCGCTGACGGATTCAATGTTGCCGCCTGTTTTGCGGGCGATTTCCAAGGCGTACATACCGTCGGCTGGATTGCCGATCGCGATCGACTTAGCAATTGTATTCGGTTTCACCGGTTTGACGAAATCACGGCCTTCGCGGAAGGCTTGGGCGATGGGGGAACAGCCGTCAGCTTGGGCACCGCTGAATCTGACTTTCTTTTCGTCCACTAAACCGACTTCGATGAATTCATTAAAGCCTTTGTAAATCTTTGTGAACAAAGAGCCGGAGGCGAGGGGAGCGACGATGTGATCGGGCAATTGCCAGCCTAGCTGTTCGGCAACTTCGTAACCGAGGGTTTTTGAGCCTTCGGAATAGTAGGGACGCAAGTTGATATTGACAAATCCCCAGCCATGTGTATTGGCGACTTCGCAACAGAGACGGTTAACTTGATCGTAGTTGCCGTGAACTGCCATGACAGTTGGATTGTAAATCAGAGTGCCGAGGACTTTGCCTGCTTCTAAGTCGGAGGGGATGAAGACTACGCAGTCGAGTCCGGCGTGGGCGGCGATCGCAGCCGTAGAGTTAGCTAAATTGCCGGTGCTGGCACAGGATACCGTTGTGAAACCCAATTCTCTCGCTCTGCTAAGGGCAACTGACACCACTCTGTCTTTAAAGCTGAGAGTGGGCATATTGACGGCATCGTTTTTAATATAAAGATTTTTTAGACCGAGGCGGCGCGCCAAGCGGTGGGATTTTAATAGAGGAGTCATCCCCGTGCCGACATCGATGACGTTATCTGTAGCGACTGGTAAAAATGCGCGGTAGCGCCAGATCGAGTTGGGGCCGGCTGCGATGGTTTGGCGAGTGACGCTGCGGCGGATGGCGTCGTAGTCGTACTTGACTTCAAGCGGGCCAAAACAGCAATCGCAGACGTGCTTGGCTTGGAGTTCGTACTCTTCGCCGCATTCTTTACATTTGAGGGCTGTGAAGGTTGCTGCTGTGGATTGTGTTCTGGTGGCCTGGGTCATAGCTCAACTCTCTAGTTTTGCGATGTTTGTTAATTCTTTTCGCAGAATACCACGCTCAAATTAGTGCGTCAACCATACCCGATTTTTTTAGTCGGGATTGATTTTTCAATTAAACAGTGGTGTATTTAACTTTGATATTTGGGCGGGCGGGACGCCCATACCACAAGGATTTGAGTTGTTTTCAGGATCGGGTTCTTAACCCAGATTTTCAGGCCCGCACGCCAGCCCGATCGATCTCAAGGATGATTTGCCGACGAAATTGTTACAAAACTTAATAAATCTTTTTTTGGCTAAGAATTGGGCAGTCGTGCGATCGAACACAACTACAAAACCTCGAATTTTTGATTAACTGAGATGTTGCACGATTCTCGCTTAACAGGCTTTTCGGCCTGTTCCACAAGAAAATTCACTCTTTGTGGAACAGGCCGAAAAGCCTGTTCATAAAAAGCTTATTGAGAATGGTGCAACATTTCAGATTAACCAACTTAGCCTACCCGCCGCTGACGGGAGGGATGAGGACAACTTCGTCACCGTCTTGGAGGATGGTATCGGGGGAGACGAATTCCAGGTTGAGGCCGAAGCGGGTGCGATCGCGCCATTGTTCTAATTGAGGATATTGGGCGATCGAGCTTTCGAGCACTTGAGACACTGGGGTTTCGGGAGGAAGTTCTAATGTAAGTTCCGAAACGCCGTAGGCTTCACCGAAGGCGGCGAACAGTTTAACGGTGATGGTAATCGAAGAGTTAGACACGGCTGTTGAGTGCGATCGACGGTTTGGCAATTATCAACTACACCATACAATTAATTAGTAATTAGGCGCGCCGAGGCTTAGAATTGAAAGCGGCAACCTCTAGTTAAGTTTTACCCCACCGGGTAAAGATGATAGTTGATTGCAGCAAAAAGTCTTAACAGGATTGTATGCCGATCGCTCTCACCAACCAGGTGTTAGAAGCAGTTTGCATCCACTTAGATGCAGCTAGCTAAGGTCTAGTTGGCTGCTGTTGAGGCTAATGCGAGAATATTTTTTGAGGATGCGGTATAGATACTTTACGGTAATTGTGGGAGAGTACAAAAAGCTCGCACTACATTTAGCAGGCAACAACGCAGACAAGGCCCTGTCAACCCGCTTTTCCTGACAAAAAATCAGGTTATAAAGTGTGGATTGGAATTGCCAAACCTTTGCCATGCTTAGCAAGCTACCCGTTCTATCTAAGAAGAATACTGAAGTTAACGCGATAGAAATATATGGCAAATAACGATTTTAAAGTGCTTCAGATTATTGAAGCTAAAGGCTGGTATGCCTTTGGCAGTACCAAGCAAAGCCAGCACGTTGAGAGATGGGTAAGACCTGTAGTGTGTTGGGTTTTAATAGAAGATAAAAAAAAGCGACGGGTTGTGACAGCTACCGCTAGCTATCAAATCCAGATTGACGACAAAGAAGTCGAGTTTTTTGCCCACGAAAGCGAAATTCAAGATATGGAGAGTCTCCCGAAGTCTGTCTCGGTGTCAGAATTTCTGAAAACAGAAGATTGAGAGAAGGGCCAAAGGAGATAATTTAACAAGTTATTAATTATTCCTTAGTGATTCCTTAAACTTGCTGTCGGATTCTATTGGAATTAGAGGCAGAATCTCTACATTGGGGAGAGGGGCAGAGGGGGACAGGGGGAGAATTTATAGTTTTGCCTTGCCTTCTGCATCTTGTCTCCAATGCCTGAAGTAGCCCAAAAAATAAAGAGGCCGGAAGATTGGTGGCATTGCCAACACGCTTCCGACCTTGCTGAATAACAGGGTATGCATATGTTTTTAAAGTATGGCAGGGAGGCTTTTGAGATATCAAGAGGACTATTGCAATCACCCACTTTTGCTTTCAGGCTGTGTTTGCGAGGCTCCTATTATTTTAGACTGAGAATTTGAAAATTGAGAGAGGGGAGGCTTACAGGTTAAGGATTCTAGCTATTTATCTGTAGCGGGTGCTACAAAAAATTGTGGCATTGGCGGACGATCGCACTTTCTCGCTAAATTGTTTGCACTCAAAGCCCAAAGTTCGATCGTCCCCTGCAACTGCTGCGACTTCAAACTCCACTAACAACAGGTTCACGCTTCTGCTGCGACATCCGCCGCCCCAGCAGGGCCATCCGCACGCCACCGGCTGGCCCTAAAGTCACCCCTCGGCGTTTGGCCTGTACGGGCTTTTTCTCGGCCAATACTAGGTCGAAATCCCGCAAAATGGTTGCCAGCACCAGTTTCATCTCCAACTGCGCCAGCGCCAAGCCGATACAGCGGCGGCTGCCGCCTCCAAAGGGCAAATACTCGTAAGGCGAGAATTGCCTCTCCAAAAACCGTTCCGGTTTAAATTGCAGCGGTTCTGGATATAAATCCTCCCGTCTGTGGGTCAAATAAATTGAGGCGAAAACAACCGTGCCCGGTTCGAGTTGATGTCCCATCAGTTCCACGGGCGATCGTACCACTCGCGGAAACGTCAGCATTCCCACCGGGTAAATTCGCAGCGTTTCCTGACAAACTGCACTCAGATAAGGCAAGCGGGAAATCTCCATCGGATCGGGATTTTCCCCCAAACTGTCCAATTCTTGCAGCAACTTCTGGCGCACCGAGGGCAAACTGTGAATCCAGTAAAATGCCCAAGCTAGGGCAGTTGCTGTGGTTTCGTGGCCTGCAAACAGCAGCGTCATCAACTCGTCGCGCAATTCTTCATCGGTCATTGGTTGCCCGTTTTCGTCGCGCGCGGCCATCATTAAGCTGAGAATGTCGGTGCGGTTGGCATCAGGTTGCAGTCTGCGTTCTGCAATTTCGCCGTCCATCAGTTCGTTAATTTTCCGCTGCTGCTGTTTCATCCGTCCCCAAGGACTCCAGGGCCCCCAATCTTGCTGCATCCAGCCTAGAAACAGCATACTCGATCGCAAAGGAGAGCCGATCGTATCGATAATCGCAGCCAGCAGCGGGGACAGTTGCTGCAACCGTGGCCCGTCATCCAGACCGAAGACAGCCTGCAAGATTACCCGCATGGTGACTTCCTGCATGGCGCTGCGGGCAACAAAAGGTCGATCGACAGACCATTTGCAGGCAACATCTCGAGCGATATCGCAAATTAGTTGGCCGTAATTCCGCATCCGTTCCCCATGAAAAGGTGGCATTAATAATTGGCGATCGCGTTTGTGCTTTTCTCCAGAGAGCACAATCATGGATTGTTCTCCCAGCAAGGGTTTAAGAATACCGTTGATCTCGCCTGGAGCGTCAAAAGCTTTGCTGTTGAACATTTCCTGGATGGCTTGCGGGTTGTGGATCATCACGAATGGTTTGAGCTTGCCCCATCGAGTCGTGAAAATCTCCCCGTACTTTTTGGCAGATAGATCCAGGTATGTCAGCGGATCGCCAATCCATTGAATTAGCTGCACGAAGCGGGGGCTTTTGGGGCCGTCAGGTAGTGTCATAGGAATTACCGGGGTTTGGGTCACAGGACTTAGCAGTATCAAAAAACTTCAAAGGGTTTGAAGGTTTATTCAATCCCTCCCAACCCTTGTTTTTAAGGGGAGAATTGTGTAATTCCCATCTCCAATAATTTTAATCGCTTATTCTCGAACTGTGCTCAAAATATCCTCTCCAAGCTCTGTAAAACGAACAGTTTTGATTTGCCAAGGAGCATAACTGGTTAAAGTTTGGCGCACGCCCCCGAACAAACCTAACATTTGACAACTGGACAAATTTTGCAATTTCTGCCGCGAATTTCCGGAGGCTCGCAGATCCACGGTAGCTATTCCGAGGTCGCGATCGATCTTGAGGCGATAGCCAGCCAAACCAAGACTATCGAAAATCTGCTGCTTTAACACTTCATTAACCGCCGATGACATTAACTGGTTCTCTGGGCCTGTAACTGTTTCCGGCTTCAGATTTTGACATAAATTATCTACCTTATAAACCGTAACGGTGGCAGTATTTTCTGAGAGGGTAGCACTGCCTAAAACTGAGGCAACAGATTTATAAGGCTGCGTTAATTGACTCGATCGAGCCTCAATTTGATTTCCCGTTAGCTGTAGGTGTTGGAACTGAGGGGCGCTTCGGGAGAGTTGGCTCTGGTTTTCGGTTGAGGTAGCTGCATCTGAGGTAGAACAACCGCTACCGCCTATCAAAATTAACCAAACGCCTAAATATCCTAACTGTTTGCAGATACGGTTCATAGTTTTTAATACTCAACTAAACTTCAGTGTACGGAGGGTGAACTTTGGTAGTAGAAAGCATTTAGTCCCTGATTACACTCACTTAGAAGTATTTCTAGGTATCCGTAATACGGAGATGAAAACAAGTTAAGAGTTCTGGTCAATACCTTCATTTTCACGTTCGATCGATCGGGCACAGGAAGTATTAGTCCTCATTTGTGCAACCCTGCCGTCTCGGTATCGCAGCAGATCGAGCTAGGGACTTCGATCGCAAAGTGATATCAAATACCGTGTCAGTAGGTGTGATGTACCGTTGCAATTCGAGCAATTCCAATATCTGAGGTAAAGAGCCTCTTTCCGGTTTGCGACAGCCCGAGCTGGATTAGTAGTAATGAGGACAGAATTCAGACTGGCGCGCGCATTTTAAGCTCGGTTTCGGAGCGCCTTTTTAACAGCGCCGATAATCGCGGTTAGAGGGAATGTCCAAGTCGCGAACAATATCAAAACTTACGGATCAAAAGCAAAGAAACCGGGTTGTTTAACCAGGCATAAGGGCTGCAACGAAGTGTTTTCGTAAAAAAAACTGGTTTCTGGTCAAGTCGCGAATCACATAATTCCTCAGTCAGCGGATCTGTAACGAACAGGCGTGTCAAGGGTGTTATCGCAGCATTCGGTGATTTTTGTGTCGCATCCCATCAAAAAGAGTGAGAACATCATGAAACAGCAATTATGGACAAAAGTTTTGGCGGCAACAGCCATCGCCCTCAGCGGCCTGACGGTTGCTTCTGAACCGAGTTACGGTCGGCGAGCGTCGGGGGAAAGTGGATTTTGGTGCAATACCTCGACTGGTGCGCCGGTGACGGTGTACCAAAACGCTCAAGGTGCTGTAGAGCCTTGGATTGAGTGGACTTCCGATTATTTCTCCGGTTCTGGCTACGATCCGGCAACTCGGTGTCAATTAGTGAGTCAACGCCTCGAAACCTATCGCCGCCAACGAATGCTTAAGTACATTACAGCAGGCCAAATGAACGGCCAGAACGTCATCTGCACGGCGAATCAAGTCAATGGGCGGTGTCAAAATTTGATTTATACCCTCAGACCCGGCCAAGACCCGATCGGCTCTTTGTATAATTTGTTGGCTTGGCGCCAAGGATATGTCGGGATGCCGTCTTTTGATGAGACCAGTAAAATTCCTTACATTGATGTCAGGGAAAAGCTAGGGGAAAACACGGATGATGAGGTGCAACAGCCTTCTTTTTCTCCGCCGTCGGGACAGCCTTAAAGATGGGCAAATTTTCCATCCCGTCACCAATTCCAAGGATTGAGGTGGAAAGTTTGGCGCGTCATTCGATTTTAGATTTTAGATTTGAGATTTTGGATGTTGGAGGCGACCCCACGGATAAATTCGGGGGCTTGAGGATTTTAGATTTTAGGATCGCGAATTAAATAATTTACACTCTTGAAAGTGGGTTGGGCCTGAAAGCCCGCCCTTTCTGGACGGGCTTTCAGGCCCATCCCACAAGAAGCATCACGCATTCTAAGTTATTTAATTCTCATTCCTTAGATGCTTTCGATTGATTCCACGGATCAAGCACGTGGCGGATACCACCTTTGAAATTCTTCGTCAAACAGCGGTACGCATCCCGACGGGGAAATCTTCTGGTTCCGAGACGAGCGTCCGGCTGCAGGGCCAAACCTATAGGGTGCTCACTAACTAGCAGGTTGTGGCGATCGGACTTGTCACCGACGACGGCCTCCTCCACCCACTGCTAGGAGTTCTGAGGCGGCTGGGCAATACCGATCGGGCGATCGTTCTGTTTCGCAGCGCGATCGAGTATAAAATAGCACTATTCAGCCTTGAACCCGGAGCGGTGTCTGAGCCAGTGTTGGCAGTCGGCTTTCCTGGGGGTGCTGAGGTTAGGAGTTTCGCTGACCACGAATTTCAAAGGTAGTACCCGCCACGTGATTTATCTCGCGCAAGTCAATCCCAAATCGAAAATCGAAAATCCTCAAGAAAGAGCATTTATCCGTGGGGTCGCCTCTAAAATCTCAAATCTAAAATCTAAAATCGATTGACGCGGGCTTCGTTTCGGTGCCGCTAGCCAAATCTTTGCCTCAAGGTTATAGGTTGGGCTATACAAATGAGGTAAAATCGGTATGAGTGGCGACCCGATTTTTAATGCCAAAGGTTTCTTGATTGGGATTAACTGTAGGGGCAAGTATCGAGATCCAAATTTTTGCGTTTATGCTTTTGAAGAGGGAAGTGAACCAACAGCGGAATTATCGGAAAAAATGGTTAAATCCAGTTGGGGAATTCCAATTAGTATATATTGGCAGTTCGCCTCGTTTCATCTAGGGAGTTATCGATGAATGTGTGGAGTTTGCGGTTTGACGCGCTGACAATCATCTTGACAGGTGCATTAACAGTGACGGCCCTTGTCAGTCAACAATATGCTGCCTGTGCCAAAACAGCAGAAGAAATTGCCCAGCTAGCGACCTTGACAACTGTGGAAGTCAACAATACGCTGGGTTTTTTTGCTAGTGGTTCGGGAGTAATTATTGCCAAACAGGGTAATATTTACACTGTTTTGACAGCTAATCATGTAGTGGCAAGCCTCGCTCAAAAATACAGCATTCGCACTCATTTAGAGAAGGATTATGCTGCGATTAGAATACAGCGCCTACCGAAAAATGACACGGATATAGACTTGGCTTTGATCCAGTTTCAGAGCCGAGAACAGTATCCAGTAGCACCAATGGGCGAGTCAGAACGTGCTGTTGTTGGTTCTGCTATTTACGTTTCTGGCTATCCGCTGCCAATTTCGGGAGTTGAACGAAAACTTGAGTTTACTACTGGTATCATCTCTTCTCGCTTGGGCAGCGCCTCATCAGGGTATCGTCTGCGCTACCAAGCTGTAACCAGGCGCGGGATGAGCGGCGGGCCTGTATTTAATGCTGATGGCAGGGTAATAGGAATTCACGGTCAGGGGGATACTGTTGGCACAATTAGAAGTCAGTGGAACGGTCAGATTGAGGAGATAAAAACGGGGTTAAATGCGGCAATCCCGATCGATGCTTTTATGGCATTGCTTTCACAAAACAAGCGTAACGGCTGGGACATTCTCAGCAATCTTTCTCTCAGCAGCGCCTCGGATCAAAACCAGCCGAATCGGAGTTATGGAGGATTTGTATGCGATACCTCCACGGGCGAGCCGGTGACTGTGTATCAAAATCCGCAAGGGTTCAGGGAGCCTTGGATTCGCTGGAATTCTAATTTCTTTTCTAGTTCTGGCTACGATCCTTTAACTCGCTGCCAACAAGTGACTCAGCGCCTTGAGAATTATAACCGAAATAAACAGCTAAATTATGTGACGGTGGGTATAGTAAATAACCAGAAAGCGATTTGCACGACTAGCCGCGTTAATGGGCCTTGCGAAGGTTTGATCTACACGCTGCGCCGCGATCAAGATCCGACTCCTGCACTTAGCAGTTTTTTTGTTTGGCTGCGGAATCAAAAAGCTGTGCCTTCTCTTTCTGAAAGCGGTACTGTGCTGTATATCGATGTGCGGGAACGGCTGGAACAATTTTAGATTGGCGATTTGAGATTTGAGAGGGATTAGTAATGGGTAAACACAGAACCCGGATTTATTAAAAAACTCCGGGTTCTCAAACAACTACTTATTAGCTGAAAATTTGAGAGATTTTACTTATTTATCACTGACATAAGCTGTCGCGCATTTAAATTGCATATTCGAGGCGGGCGGGACGCTAGGGCCCTACTCCCCACAAGACTTTGATTGTTTTTTGACAGACAATTTAAAGGCCGCAACAGCTTAATAGAACTCATGATTTTTTGGAACACGGAAGCTATAAAATTACTATTATATTAATCCAATTCAAATTTTTCCGGTATCAAGCATGACAGCAACTACCCCGCAGGCAACGTCAACAACGCCCGCTTTTTGCGAAGGCATTCAATATTTTTCTGAAACAGTCCCTGGTTTTGATACTTATGGGAAAACACCTGCGATCGCCGAGGGGAGCAAGTCGATCGCCGATTCTGCCGATCCCGTCGCCGTCTTTCAAACGATGCTGGGAGCAGACGCCCTGCGCTACCTGACGCTACAAGTCACCGCTAGCAAGGCATCGGGACATCCGGGGGGTTTTGCTAGCCAAGCTGAGGCCTATGCCGCTTTGGTGATGCTCGGACACAAAAACATTGTCACCGAAGTCGGCCATCACGCCCCCGGCTTTTACAGCGCCATGTTTCTCGATCGATCTTTGGAGGATATGGGAATTGTTAACGTGCAGCAAGTACGCGATAAATTCCGAGAAAAAGACGGTTTGTTAGGACATCTTTCCGGTTTCATTCCCGGCCTTTTAGCACCGGCCGGCCCCCTCGGACAAGGGCAGCATTTCGCAATGGCGGGAGCGCTTTTGCACCGCGAAAAACTGTTTGCTTTCACAATGGGCGACGGCGGCATGGGCGAACCCTATCCGATGAGCAGTATGGCGCATTTCCACACTGCTTATCCGAGTGTTACTAACTTTTTGCCTGTGTTGGTTTGGAACGGATATTCTCAGGAACATCACAGCATGGTTTCGACTAAAACTAATGCTGAAATGATTGCTTATTGGCAAGGCAACGGTTTTGAAGAAGTTATCTTAGTTGATGCTAAGGAATTTGACGATAAAAATCAACCGGAAGATTATGTGGACAGCACTGCTTTTTCGCTCGAACAGCGGATGGCATTTACCAAAGCTGTTTTACAAGGAGTAGACAAAGCGGCAAAATCTGCTCTCGGCGGCAAATTAACTGCGTTTATTATCAAACAGTTGAAAGGTGCCGGCGTCCACGCGCGCGGAGCAAAATCTCACAACCTTTATCCGAAAGATACGCTGGATGCTCCGCACATTGTCAGTGCTTTAAAAGAGCGCGCTTTAACTGCTGCTGCTTGGCAATTGGTGCGGACAAATTGCGAGCGTGCGGGCGGCGGGCCGGCGGCGAAAACAGTTGTGACTGAGTTTACATTGCCGCTGGCAGATTTAGGCGAATTGCCTTTAGAAGAATTTGCCGTTGGGGGAGAACCGAAGATTTCGACAACAGCAATGGGACGTTTGGTAGGGAAAGTCGGCGAGTGCGATCGGACTTTTCTTGTGACTAATGCTGACGGCAACGAAGCATCGGCAATTGCCAATATCAACCAAGCTCTAAAGATTATTCACCCAACGACAGATGACCTGTACAATCAATCGCCCAACGGTCAAGTTTACGAACCTTTGAGCGAAGATGCTTGCGCTGGTTTAGCGGTAGGTTTATCGCTATTTGGAGCGCGGAGTTTGTGGTGTTCCTACGAATCTTTTGCCATCAACGGTTTACCAATTTGGCAAACTGTAACCCAAGCAATGGCAGAATTGCGCCGTCCAACTCCGGCAACTGTCACTTTATTTACAGCGGGTGCATTGGAACAAGGCCGCAATGGTTGGACGCACCAGCGGCCGGAAATTGAGGCTTATTTTGCGGCGATGATGCGGAACGGCAATGTGTTTCCTTTGTTTCCACCGGATGCTAACAGCATTCAAGCTTGTTATGAGTGGGCTTTGACTGCTAAAAATAAGGGAGTTGTGATTACTGCAAGCAAGTCGCCGCTGCCAATTCGCACTACTCTTGAACAGACTCGCCAAGGTTTGCAAGACGGTGGAATAGTGCTGCACGAAATAGCAGGAGATAAGACAGTTGTGTTTGCAGTTGTCGGCGACATGACGTTAATGCCAGTGTTTGAAGCTGCGGCATTTTTGGAAACAGAAGGGATTGGAGTGCGAATTGTTTCTGTTGTGAATCCCCGGCGTTTGTATCGTGCTAGCGATGTTGCTTGGGATACTTGTTCGGAATCTGACGGCGGCTTTTTGAGCGATGAGAAATTTGCCGAATTGTTTGGCGGAGATGCCTTGATTGGCGTGACAGGCGGTGCTTCTGGGATGTTGGAACCTGTGATGCTCCGCAGCAATTGCCAGCGGGATACTTTCGCTTGGAAGCGGGGGGAAACTACTGCTAGTGCTGGTCAGTTGATGGCGTTTAATGGGTTGACTGCTGAGGCGTTGACTAAAAGGGCGATCGAGCTAGTTCATTAAGTTAGAATGTGAGTGAATGCCCCTGCCTGGTTTGTACTGGGTAGGGGCTAGTAATATTTAAAATAGGATGGTGATACCTATGACAGCAAAAATTTTAGAAGAAATAGGTACGCTTGCAGAACAGCGATTGATTCTCCCTGGTTACTATAGTTGGGAGCAATTTGAGGAGCTCGAATCTTTGATGGCCGACTCTCCGGGTTTGCGGATAACTTATCTTGATGGGTGGATCGAGTTTATGACAGTGGGCGAAGCACATGAAAGCTTTAAAAAAGCGATCGCTATATTACTGGAAGCATACTTTTTTGAACTCGGAATTGAATTCTTTCCTGTAGGGAGTGCAACTCGCAGAGACCGGGCAAGAGATGTATCATTTGAACCAGACGAGTCTTATTATATAGGTTCAAGAAAAGAGCATCCCGATTTAGCCGTGGAAGTAACGATTACTAGCGGTAGCACAAATAAACTCGCTAAATATCTGCGACTTCGCATTGCTGAAGTTTGGTTTTGGGAAAATAATCGGCTTGCTGTCTATCGGCTGCGCGAGGATGATTACGAGCAAGTTTCAAGAAGTGAGTTTTTGCCGGAGTTGGATTTAGCATTGTTGGTACGCTGCGTTTTAATGCCTTCAATAATTGAGGCAAGGACAGAGTTTATTAATGGAATTCGGCAAGTGGGTTGAATGCTGAGGAGTTGGTAAAAAGTGCGATCGACCTGATTGGTTAAGTTATAATGCGAGAATCTCCCAGTTTTTAGCCGGGAGAATTTCTACTTTTTCCTAACTTCCAACTATACAATCATGACAGCAAAAGTTTTAGAAGAAATAGTTACGCTTGCGGAACAGCGATTGGTTCTCCCTGGTTATTATACTTGGGAGCAATTTGAGGCGCTCGAATCTTTAATGGCAGATTCTTCTGGTTTGCGGATAACTTATCTTGATGGGTGGATCGAGTTTATGACACTGGGTGAAGCACATGAGACAATCAGTTGTCTTCTTAATTTTTTGCTACAACTCTACTTTTGTGAAAGGGGAATTGAATATATTCCTGTAGGAAGCGCAACTCGCAGAGACCGGGCAAGAGATGTATCCTTTGAACCAGACGAGTCTTATTATATAGGTTCAAGAAAAGAGCATCCCGATTTAGCCGTGGAAGTAACGATTACTAGCGGTAGCACAAATAAACTCGCTAAGTATCTGCGACTTCGCATTCCGGAAGTCTGGTTTTGGGAAAATAATCAGTTGGCTGTGTATGGGTTGCGGGATGATAATTATGAGCAAGTTTCAAGAAGTGAGTTGCTGCCGGAATTGGATTTAGAATTGCTGGTACGCTGCGTTTTAATGCCTTCAAGGATTGAGGCTAGGACAGAGTTTCTTAATGGAATTCGGCAAGTGGGTTGAATGCTGAGGAGTTGGTAAAAAGTGCGATCGTCTACGAGAGCTTCCCTAACGACTTGATTGGTTAAGCTAAAATGTGACAGTCAACCATTGGCTCTCACAAAAAACCTTTGCGCGATCGGCTCCAAGGATTTGTTAGACTGGTATGTGTAAAGTTACTAAGCTCAGAAATATGAAAATTTATAACTTTGATATTAAATCTTTTAGAATCGGAATTATTCCTATCTCTCTTCTCTTAATCTGCGTGAATCTGCGTCAATCCATTGTCATCTGCGGTTAAAAATTTCTCTTTTTTTCACCGCAGATGAGGGCAGATAAACACAGATTAAACTGTTGCGCGTTTAAATTGCATATTCGGGACGGGTTCGCGTGCCCATCCCACAATAATTTGAGTGATTTTTGACACACAATTTAAATGGAGAACAGCTTAACGCAGATGAATTAGATAAATTATAGTGGCACCGTCTGTGATTGTTGACTATTGACTCGATTTTACGCCCGACGCTGAAGCGCGGATTTGATTTGTTAGCTGGGAATGTAGCGAGAGTGCTAGAGATTGTGCTGCGACGGGACATTAATATTGTGTGAAATATGTGTCTTAATTTTATTGAGTTTTTTCCCCGCAAGCCATCAACCAAAAACTCATCATAGATCGATCGCCCGCAGCTACAAACTCATCCCGCGAAACCAGATAGCTTTCTATTTCCGACTCTGAAATCAACCCTTGTTTGACCATTTGCAAAATGGGCCCGGAGTCAAGTAAAGGTTGGAACGCTTCAATTCCTATTATATCGCTGTGGCTGACAACGGCTTCTAAATCAACGCTAACAAACCCAGCTTCTTTGAGAATGCGGCACAGATTTCGCCCGACGCATAAATTGCCGCCCCGCGATGCGATTACCTGCTTGAATTTCTCCCTGACAATCTCGACTGACAACGGTGGATTTGTCAGCCAAAACAGATCCGCGTCGCTATCAATAATCACCAGTTTTCCCCCAGGCTTCAAGATGCGGAATATTTCTTTAGCTGCTGCGACGGGCTCTGGGAGGTGAACGAACAGCAAACGGGCGATCGCAAAATCGAAAGTGTTAGCCGCCAAACCAGTATCCGCAACCGATGCTTGGATGCGATTTACTCGATCGCCCCCTTTATCCTGCAAATATGCTACTGCTTTTTCGTGCAGTACCGGGTCAATTTCTACCGCTGTTACCGAACTGTTTGGCAGCAATTCTAACAGTTTTTCGGTGAAAAATCCAGGCCCGCTACCTGCTTCTAAAACATTCATCCCGTCGGCTAAACCGAACCACTTTAAATTGCGCGCTTCCTTTTCCCAACTGAGGAGAACTTGAGCTTTTAACCGTTGAATTTCTGCGTCAATTTCCAGATTGTACGTGTTTGCTTGATACGAACCTTCTGCTGGCATGAAATTATCCTTATTCTTACTAGGATACCAGGATTATAATAGAAATATAATCAAATCTCCGATCGAGCTATCTGTGCGTAAGATCGTTTCCGGTGGCATGGGAATGATTTAACCACAGAGGACGCTCCAGAACGCAGAGTTCGAGAAGAGAGAGATCAATAATTCCGATGAAGTGCGGATTTTGCAACACAATCATCAGAACTGCGCTTTAGCGCAATTCTCGTTGCCGACATCCACAACTACATTTGGCGGACAGATGCAGGACGGAAACCCGGTAATTCCTCTATTGTAAGAAGATGACGGATTACCTAAACTCAAGATGCTGATTTTCCCGCATCCCTTACTATTTTTATTTTATGCACTATGCCCAAAACTCTAGCTCAATCTGAAAAACGAACCTTTTTAGTTGTGGATGACCATGCGATGGTGTTAGGTGGCACGCTTAACATTCTGAAGCAAGAATATCCAGAGGCAGAGATTCTGACGGCTTCGACGGCTCAGGCTGCCATTGAGCAAATAGCGCAGAGAACCCCGGATTTGGTGATTGTGGATCTGGTGATGCCAGAGACGATCGGCGAAACGGCGCAAGCGAATTCAGGGCTTCAACTTCTCAAAACGTTGATGGATAAGTATCCGAGTCTGAATATTGTGGTGCAGAGTGCCCATGTTCGGACTTTAGTTTGGCTGAAACCGTCGATCGACAATCACATGGGCGGCTTCACAGTTGTCGATAAGAGCCACCCGATCAAAGACTTGCTAGCAATGGTTGATTGGGCGCTGCACGAGCGGATTTCTACACCCAGAGAGATCCGCAATGGGCTCCAACTCAAACCCGCCTGGATGCAGGTGTTGCAATTTGCTTTTCACGAGAGCTTGCAGGATACTGCGATCGCCAAACGGATGAATGTTTCTGAACGCACTGTGCAGTGTTACTGGAGTAAGATTCGAGATGTGCTAGATGTGCATACCGAAAATGACAAAAATCTGCGGATTCAAACGGAAGTGCGAGCTAGGGAACAAGGATTGATTGATTAGGCCTCGACCGAATACCAAGTCCAGAACAGGCAAGATGCCTGTTCCACAAGAATTATTGGAGATGTCTATTATTGAAGCCCGATCGAGAACAAGCAGTGAAAGCAGATATCTCGACTTGGCGGCGCGGCTCGCTTCCAGGGTTGATGGTGATTGTCGCTGTGATGATGGCTAGATTGAGCGGTGCGCTTCAGTTTTGGGAGTTGGTTGCGTTCGATCGATTTCTGCGGCTGCGTCCTCCTGAGCCAATGGATGAACGGATTGTAATTGTCGGCATCACTGAGGAGGATATTCAACGCGCTAGAACTTATCCGATTCCCGATCGCGACATTGCCGATTTACTCAAACGCTTGCAGGTCTATCAACCGATCGCGATCGGGCTGGATATTGTCCGCGATATTCCGGTTGAACCGGGTAATGCTGAACTGACATCGGTGTTTCGCAGCAGCAAGAATACGATCGGAGTGGAGATTGCACTGCCCGATCGCAGTGGCTTTACCGTCGCACCTCCGCCCGCGCTACCACCCGAACAGGTTGGCTTTGCAGATTTCGTACTCGATGCGGATGGCTACCAGCGTCGCAGTTTATTGGGCACTAACAACGATCGACAGGAATACCGTTTTTCCTTCGCAATCCGGCTGGCACAACTCTATTTAGCAACCCGAGGAATTAAGTTAGGTAATGGAATTCGCGATCGGGAGGCGAAGCGCTTTGGCAGCATTGAATTGACCAGAGTGCAGTCAAACTCTGGCGGATATGTGGGGGCGGATGCAGGCGGGAACCAAATTTTGCTGAATGTTCGCAGCGGGACAATGCCGTTTCGCCTGCTTTCTCTCTCGCAAATCAAATCGGGACAGGTCAACCCGGATTGGATTCGAGGCAAAATTGTGCTGATTGGGATGATGTCTTTTAGCGCGAAGGATTTGGCAAGTTCAGGTGCGATCGCAGGTATCAATCCCGGACGGATTTACGGAGTCGAAATGCAGGCCCACGAAACCAGCCAGATGATTAGCGCGGTGCTCGATCGGCGACCGTTGCTTCAGGTTTGGGGGGAGGGCTGGGAAACGCTCTGGATTGCGGTCTGGGGACTCTTGGGGATGAGTTTGGGACAATTTCTGCGATCGCCCTGGAAAATTGTGATCGGGCTCTTAATCGCTAGTATTACCCCGATCGCGCTCTGTTACTGGTTCATTCTTTTGGGATGGTGGGTGCCAATCGTACCTGTATTGCTCGTACTCGTGTTGAATGGGGTTGGGTTGACGGCAGCGTTATTTTATCGCCACGAACAGGAACTCCGACTGCGCTTGGAGGAACGTCAATTTGCGATCGAGCAGACCTTTAATGCAATTCATAGCGGCCCGTTACAAACATTGGTTGGGATTTTGAGGACTGCTCAAGAACAAGCCACACCGCCGTTATTTCTACCGGAGTTGCAACGATTGAATCAAGAATTGCGGGCAGTTTACGGATCGGTGCAACGAGATGCGATCGCAGATGAACCGCATTTGCGAATGGGAAGTGCGATCGAATTAGCCCTGCAGGCTCCATTGCATGAATTGCTCTACAAAGTCTATTGCAACACGCTAGAACAAGAACTGCCTTACCTCAAAACGCTCAAATTCAAAATTGTGCAGTTCGATCCCTTGAACACCTCGCATCTGCGGTTGGAACACAAGCGAGCACTCTGCCGCTTTCTGGAAGAAGCGCTCTGCAATGTCGGCAAACACGCGATCGAAGCCACTCGCTTGACCGTAATTTGCACTCAAGAAGGCGATCGGCAGGTGATTCGGGTGGCGGATAATGGTAGGGGAAAACCGTCTCAGTCAGAAACGCTTAGCTTGGCCCAAATGGATCGAGACAGGGAGATAACCGAAGATCCAAACCCTAAACTTCAACCTTCAGGATTAGGAACCCAGCTTGCAAAGAACTTAGCCAAACAGTTAGGCGGAGCATTTCGGCGCTACCCGAATCAACCGAAGGGGACAGTGTGCGAGTTAACCTGGTCAGCAAAACGGCGGTGGTTCTGGTAATTGGTTGGGTTCACCCTTGTCAAATCCGAGCTAATTGAGATGAGATATTGCAGCATTCTCAATTAGCCGTAGGGGCGGGTTCACCAACAATATCTAACAAGTACCCACAATCTAAATAAACCCGCCCCCACCCAACAGTAAATCGCAATCTACCTCTTTTAAGATACAAGGAACGGGTTCGCCAACAGTCAAAAACGTAGCAAATAGGGAATGAGAATTAAATAACTTCCACTCTTGAAAGTGGGATGGGCTCTTATAGCCCGTCATGAGTGGACGGGCTATAAGAGCCCATCCCACAATAACAATTAAAATTGTAAGTTATTTAATTCGCGATCCTAGGTTAAATAAACCCGCCCGACTCCGAATAACCCCCAAATCGATCGTGCTGCAAGATGTCATATCTAACTGACATCTTGTACCAATGTCAGCAAGGGGATTTTTCATGGGGCAGGGCGGGTTTATTTAACCGGTCTGCAAGCTTTAAGGCCCTTGGCGAACCCGCCCCTACGGCTTGCTGACACCAATATCTTTGCACCTTCCCGCAAAGGACGCTTGCGGGTAGTCCTCTATTGTGTTTGTGTATTGTTGATTACTGTAGAAATAGTTACAGAGGGGATTGCGATGATGACTCACGAGTTGAAGCGTCGAACCGTTTACTCTGCGGGCCTTGCGAGTTTAATGCTGAGTGTTTCGTTCTGGATCGCTCCTGTAGCGCTGGCACAATACACTCCTCCTGAAAACCCTTCTAAACCGAAAGAAACGGGGACGAATACCACTCGCGGGGGCAGTTGCGAAGCTAATTCATCGGCGAGATTGACTGCCTTAGTGCCGTTTAGCCATGTGGGACAGACGATTTCTGGGCATCCGACTTTTACCTGGTTTGTACCCGATCGCACTTCTCGTCCGTTGCAATTGAGGCTGTTTGCTCGATCGGGACAACTGCTTTACAGAACCGAGATCCAGAGTCAGCCGGGAATAATGTCCGTTGCTTTGCCTTCAAATGGGCCCCAACTGTCGATCGGGCAATCCTATCAGTGGCAAGTGGTGTTGGTGTGCGATCCGAATGTTCCTTCGAGGAATGTCGTGGCGGCGGCAGAAATCCAAGTCGTTGCGCCTGCTGCATCGTTGCAGACTCAACTTGCAGCGGCGCAAACTCCCCAACAGCGGATCGACCTGTATGCGGAGTCTGGGCTGTGGTATGACGCGATCGCGGAAGCGCGGAAAGCCTCTGAGACTTCTCAAAACCAAGCGGCTGTGCTGGAATTGCTAGATTCTCTTGCTAGTTCGGAAGCCGAACCTTTGAAAGATTGGAGCGATCGATTGCGACAAATTAGGGCGATCGAACAACAGCGACAATGACGGCGCTAACCCTCGCAATCCACAGACTAAATCCTATGAAATCTTTCTCGCTAAAACTGCTTAAATCCAGCGATCTTAAAGTGCGATCGGGCTTCCTTTTTCCCCTCGCCTTTTGCTTTTTGTTGGTTGCCTTTTACATTCCTCAGCAATCTCAACTCCCGGTTGTTGCTGGGGCGATCGAGGTTAGTGAAGCAGAGGGCGATCGGCTTGTGGAGCAAGGAATTCAACAGCTTGAGACTAGCCAATTCCCAGCAGCGTTGAATTCGTTCCAGCAGGCACTGCAAATTTATCGCGCCATCAAAAACCGCTACGGGGAAAGTGCAGCACTGGGCAATTTGGGAGTCGCTTACCGCTTTCTGGGCAACAATGCCAAAGCCATCGAGTATATGGAGCAGAATTTAGCGATCTCCCGCGAACTTAAAGACCGTCTTGGGGAAGCGAATGCACTGGGCAATTTGGGACTCGCTTACCACTCTCTGAACAACTCGGCCAAAGCCATTGAGTATTCACAGCAGTGGTTAGCCATCGCCCGCGACCTTAAAGACCGCCAAAGGGAGGGTAATGCACTGCGTATTTTGGGAACCTCTTACCACTATCTGGGCGACTATGCCAAAGCCATTGAGTATTTGCAGCAGTGGTTAGCCATCGCCCGTGAAATTAAACACCGCTACGGGGAAGGTAGGGCACTGGGCAATTTGGGAGCAGCTTACCTCTCTCTGGGCAACTATGCCAAAGCCATTGAGTATTCACAGCAGACTTTAGCTATCGCCCGCTCCATTAAAGACCGCTACGGGGAAGGTTCAGCACTGGGCAATTTGGGAGTTGCTTACCGCTTTCTGGGCAACTATGCTAAAGCAATTGAGTATTCACAGCAGTGGTTAGCCATCGCCCGCGACCTTAAAGACCGCCTTGGAGAAGGTGCTGCACTGAGGAATTTGGGAATCGCTTACAGCTCTCTGGGCAACTATCCCCAAGCCATTGAGTATACACAGCAACATTTAGCTATCGCCCGCTCCATTAAAGACCGCCAAGGGGAAGGTGCTGCACTGGGCAATTTGGGAGCCGCTTACCTCTCTCTGGGCAACTATGTCACAGCCATCGAGTATATGGAGCAGAGTTTAGCCATCGCCCGCTCCATTAAAGACCGCCGAGGGGAAGGTGCAGCAATGGGCAATTTGGGAATCGCTTACCGCTCTCTGGGCAACTATGCCCAAGCCCTCAAGTATGCACAGCAGTGCTTAGCCATCGCCCGCGAAACTAAAGACCGCCTTGGAGAGGGTAGGGCACTGGGCAATTTAGGATTTGCTTACCGCTCTCTAGGCAACTATCCCCAAGCCATTGAGTATACACGGCAGCGCTTAGCCATCGCCCGCGACCTTAAAGACCGCCTTGGAGAAGGTACGGCGCTCGACAACCTTGGAGCGACGTTCTTAAAAGCTGGCAACCCAACAGAAGCTGAAAAAATGCTCGTCAATGCCATTCAAGTTTGGGAATCGATGCGTCAAATGCTAGGCTCCAACGATGCGAATAAAGTCTCCATCTTTGAAGGACAAGCTAGCACTTATAGGATGTTAGAAAAAGTTCGGGTGGCTCAGAATAACCCGATCGCCGCTTTAGAAATTGCCGAACGGGGACGTGCCCGTGCCTTTGTCGATCTACTGACACAACGCTTATCAACTGGTGATGCCAATTCGGTCATCGCCACTGCTCCCAACCAGGATCAAATCCGCCAAATCGCGAAAGCACAGAACGCCACTTTGGTGCAGTATTCCATCATCTACGACACCTTCCAGATTGAGGGCAAACAACTAGGGCGTGAATCCGCGATTTACATTTGGGTGATTCAACCGACGGGCGAAATCACGTTCCGCGAAGTTGACCTCCAACCCCTGTGGCAAAAACACAACGCCTCTCTAGCCAGCTTAATTATTGGCAATCAAGAATTTCTCGCTGTCCGCAGTCGCAGCAGTTTTGGTTCTGCCCAACCCCAACCCAACTTACCGACGCTGCATCAACTGCTAATCGAGCCCATTGCCAGCCTCCTCCCAAAAGATCCCAATGCCCACGTCATCTTCATTCCCCAAGGTTCCCTGTTCCAGGTGCCTTTTCCCGCCCTGCAAGATGCCAACGGTACTTACTTAATCGAAAAACACACCATTCTCACCGCCCCCTCGATTCAAGTATTGGATTTAACCCGACAACAACGACAGAAGTTAGGCAATCAGCCAGCCAACGGTCGCGGAAATGCTCTGGTGCTCGGTAATCCCACGATGCCACAGGTATCTTTGTCTCCCGGAGAGCCCAAACAGCAATTGTCTCCTCTACCTGGAGCCGAAGCTGAAGCGATCGCGATCGCGCCTCTGCTCAATACTCAAGCCATCACAGGCGCACAAGGGACAAAAGCTGCGATCGTCCAAAAAATGCCCCAAGCATCGATTATTCACTTAGCAACGCATGGATTGCTCGATGATGTAAATGGATTGGGAAGTGCGATCGCTATGGCTCCTTCTGGTAGCGATGACGGCTTATTGACCGCAGAAGAGATTTTCGACATGAAACTGCAAGCAAGCTTAGTCGTTTTGAGTGCTTGCAACACTGGATTCGGCAGAATTACCGGGGATGGAGTAATTGGTTTGTCGCGCGCTTTGATTTCGGCAGGAGTGCCGAGTGTGATTGTTTCTTTATGGGCGGTTCCTGATGCGCCGACATCGGAATTGATGCAGTCGTTTTATCAAAATTTGCAAAATAATCCCGACAAAGCACAGGCCTTGCGGCAAGCAATGTTAGCCACAATGAAAACTCATCCCCAGCCGCGAAATTGGGCGGCATTTACTTTAATTGGGGAGGCAGAGTAAGTTTTTATTAATAGTGGATTGGATATCGATATTTTTATCGCGATCGGGGACTGCTGTTTAACTATTAAATCCCGATCCCCCCTAGCCCCCCTTAAGAAGGGGGGGACAAGAAGTTGTCAAAGTTCCCCGACCTAAGAAGGGGGAACAAGAACATTCAAAGTCAACCCCTACTCCCCAACAACCAGGGGTATTTAGGGGGGTCTAGACTTCGCCTAAAAGCGACATTTATATCTCTAGGACTTACGCATGGGGCCCAGAAACCGGGTTTTTTCGAGAAGACGCGTTGTGACCCGCAGATTCGGTAAAAAACCCGGTTTCTTTGGTCTGAGTGCGTAAATCCTGTCTGAAAGATGACTGATGAGTTATATTCTTCAGTCCTCTTTGAGAGGACTTGCACTATGAGACAGGGAATTCATTCCCTGGCGGACTGTGGAATGAATCTTTATTCGCGATCGCGCTTCAATCTCAAAACCGATGGCAGTGAACCATCTACTCTGCATATTCACATACTTTGCACTTTCCCGCAATCTATTTTGCACCTCATACTTAATCAAGTCTGTGGGTAGAACGAATGATTTTCCCATCTGGGTTGCTTAAAATTTAAGTCAACTGTCAACTGTCAACTTACTGCGTAACTTTATGAATGCAGAATCAGCTACAAACATTCTAGATAACCTGGTACAGAAAAAGAGAGGCGAACCATTGAACGGCTTACAGCGAGCAATTATTCAAGGAGTGTTAGATGGTTTGACATACCAAGAAATCAAGAATAATTATGCGATCGCGCGGAACTATGAAATATGCTACTTAGCGCGATACGTTGCTTATCATTTGTGGAAATTGCTGACAGAGGTATTGAAAGATGCAGGAATTATCGACCCGGACGAAAGAGTCCGCAACAAAAATTTGTGGGAGTCCGCGATTAGAGTGGCACAGCAAAGCGTGCAGTCGGAATCTGTACAAAAAAGTCAACCCCCCGTACCGCCAGATCCGATGCTGGACAGCAAACTGCGAATGTGTTACCGAATTACCGAACATTTGGTAAGTACCGAGTTTAGCGATACTTACAGCATATTCCATATATGTGTAGTACAGAGAAACCGGGTTTCTTGAACAGAATCAGTTTAAAGGCTAGAACTGTAAAGAAACCCGGTTTCTGAGGTGTACTTCACAAACCTGGAATATGCTGTATCTTGCGGAAGATGAAGATATGCCCGATCGCATACCGGAACTGTTAGCTCGCTTTCAGGAAGATCGATCTTTCTATTTGATAGTTGAATTCATTTATATCTGAAATAGGACTAATGAGTTATCTTCTTCAGTCCTCTTTGAGAGGACTTGCACTATGAGACAGGGAATTAATTCCCGCTAAGGACTGTGGAATGAATCTTTATTCGCGATCGCGTCTCAATCTCAAAACTGATGGAAGTGAACCATCTACTCTACATATTCACATACTTTGCACTTTCCCGCAATCTATTTTGCACTCATACTTAATCAAGTCTGTGGGTAGAACGAATGATTTTCCCATCTGGGCGGCTTAAGATTTAACTCAAGAATGAATCAAAATATCGGGGTTTTAAAATTATGTTAGACATCACCACAACCAATCCTAACGATCGCCTTTATTTCAATCAACAGCCAAAGGATCTCGCCCCATCAACATTTCCGGCTAACAGCGACTTGCTCAACTCAGCGATCGATCCATTGAATATTCCTGGTTATAGTGCTGAATCTAGCTTGACTAATCCCACAGCATCCAGCTTCGACCAACAGACACAGATAGCAGATTTTATTGTAGCTAATGCAGGCGAAGGCTTCAGTTTCCCTGCGAGCGATCGAGTTACTGGCGATGTCGCCGATGCTCAACTCAAACCGCAGTCAGAATCGGCGATCGCAAACGCAGATCCGCTAACAGGAATGATTTCTGCTTCCCAGTTGAATTTCGCCGATCCAGGTAACACTCTTTTGACAGCTCGTAATGTTGTTGGCGTTCAGAATGGTAGCATCAGTTTAACTGATTTTGTGGGCCTAGGCGATCGGGACGATTTCTACCGATTCGAGCTCAACACTAGGAGCAATTTTAGCCTGCGTCTAGACGGTTTGAGAGCGGATGCTGATGTACGGTTAATTCAAGATAGAAACGGCAACGGTAGAGTTGATTTAGGGGAAATTATTGACTACTCTCTTGAGAGTGGCACTGTCCCCGATGTCATTAATGTATCCAATCTGGAGGCAGGGACATACTATGTCCAAGTTTATAGCTTCTTAAGCAACTCTACTAATTACAACCTGAATCTTTCTGCCACCTCTATTCCTGAACTAAATATTCCCACACCTAGCGGCCCTTTTAATAGTAATTACGGCTACGGTTTGGTGAATGCAAATGCAGCAGTTTCCAGCACCTTGAACAGTTCAAATCCTTTCCCTGCTCTCCCCAATTTGGGCGGGAATAATTGGGCGCTAGATGTCATAAATGCACCGGAAGTTTGGAATCAGAACATTACAGGAAATGGGATTGTTGTAGCTGTTGTGGATAGTGGTGTTGACTACACCCATCCTGACTTGGATGACAATATTTGGCGGAACCCTGGTGAAATTGCTGGAAACGGCATTGATGACGATGGCAACGGATATATTGATGATATTCGGGGTTGGGATTTTGTGGGAAGCGACAACAACCCAATGGATATGAGTTTCAACGGTCACGGGACTCACATAGCAGGTGCGATCGCGGCGGAACGAAATGATTTTGGCATCACAGGAGTTGCGCCCAATGCTAAGATTATGCCTGTCAGAGTGTTGCCCGCCTTTGGTAGGGGCTCGGTGAATAATATTGCTGCTGGAATCCGCTATGCTGCTGATAATGGAGCCAATGTAATTAACCTCAGCTTGGGAAATGAGTTTGTCCCTTCCAACGTAGTAAATAACGCAATTCAGTATGCAAATAACAAAGGCTCTGTTGTGGTGATAGCAGCCGGAAATACGGGTGACATCCAACCAGCTTATCCAGCTCGTAATGCCGATAGCTTGGGAATTGCAGTGGGCAGCATTGATGTAAGAGGCCGCATGGCTGATAGCTCTAACCGGGCGGGTTCCAGACCTTTAGATTACTTAGTTGCTCCGGGAGTAGAGATAGTTTCTACTACTCCTGATGAGGATTATGAACTCAGAACTGGTACGTCTTTTGCAACGCCACAGGTAGCGGGTGTAGCGGCTTTAGTTTTGAGTGCCAATCCGACTTTAACTCCGGCTCAAGTTGAGCACATTTTGACGACAACAGCTAATAGAAATGGGTTAACAGGATAGCATTGCAAATCCTCACTTAAGTCCAGCGGACATTAATAGAGCATATTTAGCAGACGGCTCTGGATATGAACGCTCCAAACACGCCAGGTTTTGAGGTTGGATTTGACTATGCCAGTGGATAATGGTTTGATTCAAACCGATCGCCCGATCGCTAAAATTGTCGTCTAATTCAGATTTGAGTCCTCATCCCGGCGGCGAGATTGGGGAGGCAGAGTAAACTTCTAGGAAGGTCGATCGCCTGTGGCAGATTGAGGCGATCGCACGACGACAGCAGAAAGAGCGATCGGGCTAATTCTCTAAATTCCAACTCTAGAATCCTATGCTGTATTCCCCATTTAAGCGACTCAAATCAACCCACTCTAGGCTCACTAATGTTTTCCTAGGTTCCATTTCCCTGTTCCTGCTTGCCACTATGTCCCTATTAAATACTCCTGACTCTCTCTTCGGAGCGATCGCTCAAACTACGGATGCTCGTCAACTAGAGGCCGATCGGCTAATACAGCAGGGGATTCAACAGCGTCGCACTAGCCAATTCCAAGCAGCGCTGAATTCCTGGCAACAGGCACTGCAAATTTATCGCGCCCTCAAAAACCGCGTAGGGGAAGGTGCAGCACTGTTCAATGTGGGAGTTGCTTACCTCAATCTGGGCGACTCGGCCAAAGCCATTGAGTATTCACAGCAATATTTAGGGCTTGCCCGCGAAATTAAAAACCGCCAAGTGGAGGGTATAGCACTGGGCAATTTGGGACTTGCTTACCTCGCTCTGGGCAACTATCCCAAAGTCATTGAGTATTCACAGCAACAGTTAGCGATCGCCCGCGAAATAAAAGACAGCACGAGTGAAGCTGTAGCACTAGGCCATTTGGGACATGCTTACGACTCTCTGGGCGACTATGCCAAAGCCATTGAGTATTTACAGCAATATTTAGCCATCGCACGCGAAATTAAACACCGCCAAGGGGAAGGTGTGGCACTGGGCAATTTGGGAGGTGCTTACCTCTATCTGAGCAACTATGCCAAAGCCATTGAGTATTCACAGCAGAGTTTAGCGATCGCCCGCGAAATGAAAAACCGCCAAGGGGAGGCAAAGGCACTAGGTCGTTTGGGATACGCTTACTACTATCTGGGCAAGTATACCCAAGCCATTGAGTATTCACAGCAGAGTTTAGCGATTGCCCGCGAAATTAAAGACCGCCAAGAGGAGGGTGTAGCACTGGGCCATTTGGGACGTGTTTACGACTCTCTGGGCAACTATGCCAAAGCCATTGATTATGGGCAGCAACATTTAGCGATCGCCCGCGAAATTAAAAACCGCCAAGGGGAGGGTGTTGCACTCGGCAATTTGGGAATTGCTTACCTCGATCTGGGCAACTATGCGAAAGCCATTGAGTATACACAGCAGACTTTAGTCATCGCCCGCGAAATTAAAGACCACCACAGTGAAGGGAATGCACTAGGCAATTTGGGAATCGCTTACAGCTCTTTGGGCAACTATGCCAAAGGCATTGAGTATTCACAGCAGAGTTTAGTCATCGCCCGCGAAATTAAAGACCGCCAAGGGGAAGGTGCAGAACTGGGCAATTTGGGAAATGCTTACCTCTATCTGGGCGACTATGCCAAAGCCATTGAGTATTTGCAACAACAGTTAGCCATCGCCCGTGAAATTAAAGACCGCAACGGGGAAGGGAATGCACTGGGCAATTTGGGAATCGTTTACAGCTATCTGGGCAACTATGTCACAGCCATTGATTATGCACAGCAGAGTTTAGCCATCGCCCGCGAAATTAAAGACCGCAACGGGGAAGGTAAGGCGCTCAACAATCTTGGATTGGCGTTCTTGAAAGCTGGCAACCCCACAGAAGCTGAAAAAACGCTCGTCAATGCCATTCAAGTTTGGGAATCGATGCGGCAAATGCTCGGCTCCAACGACGCGAATAAAGTCTCCATCTTTGAAGGACAAGCTCGCACCTATTGGGCTTTACAACAAGTCAGGGTGGCTCAGAATAACCCGATCGCCGCCTTAGAAATTGCCGAACGAGGACGTGCTCGTGCCTTTGTCGATCTCCTGACAGAACGCTTATCCTCTGGTGATGCCAATTCGGTCATCGTCGCTGCTCCCAACCGGGATCAAATCCGCCAAATCGCCAAAGCACAGAACGCCACTTTGGTGCAGTATTCCATCATCTACGACGCCTTCCAGATTCAGGGCAGACTAGAAGGGCGTGAATCCGCGATTTACATTTGGGTGATTCAACCCACAGGCGAAATCACGTTCCGCGAGGTAGACCTTAAACCCCTCTGGCAAAAACACAACGCCTCCCTCAGAAGCTTAATCGTTGGCAATCAAGAATTCCTGGCTGTCCGCAGTCGCAGCAGTTTTGGCTCCACCCAACCCCAACCCAACTTACCGACACTGCATCAACTGCTGATTGACCCAATTCAAACGCTTCTACCCAAAGACCCCAATGCCCGCGTCATTTTCATTCCTCAACGATCGCTCTTTCAAGTACCCTTCCCCGCCCTCCAAGATGCAAACGGCACTTACTTAATCGAAAAACACACGATTCTCACCGCCCCCTCGATTCAAGTATTAGATTTAACCCGACAGCAACGGCAAAAGTTAGTACAGAAGCAATCCAACAGTGGCAGGGCTCTAGTCTTGGGCAATCCCACGATGCCGAGTGTGTCTCTCTCTGTGGGAGAACCCAAACAGCAATTGTCTCCTCTACCTGGGGCTGAAGCTGAAGCTAGAGCGATCGCGCCTCTGCTCAACACTCAAGCGATCTTAGGTGCTCAAGGGACAAAATCTGCGATCGTTCAAAAAATGCCCCAAGCATCGATTATTCACTTGGCAACGCATGGATTGCTGGATGATGTGCGCGGATTGGGAAGTGCGATCGCTATGGCTCCTTCTGGTAGCGATGACGGCTTATTGACCGCAGAAGAGATTTTTGACATGAAACTGCAAGCAAGCTTAGTCGTTTTGAGTGCTTGCAACACCGGAGAAGGGAGGATTACCGGGGATGGAGTAATTGGTTTGTCGCGCGCTTTGATTTCGGCAGGAGTGCCAAGTGTGATTGTTTCTTTATGGGCGGTTCCTGATGCGCCGACATCGGAATTGATGCAGTCGTTTTATCAAAATTTGCAAAATAATCCCGACAAAGCACAGGCATTGCGGCAAGCAATGTTAACTACGATGAAAACTCATCCCCAGCCGCGAGATTGGGCGGCATTTACTTTGATTGGGGAGGCAGAGTAAGGACGATCGCGACAAGCAGATTACAGAGTACGATCGGGGATACTAACCCTTACCGCGAAACTGGTGGCTGCAAAATTTCATCCTCCGGGGCTATTTTTGCTGACTCCAAAACCTCCTCTAAAACCGGAGAAGGAATCGGCACTTCCTCAACTACCTGATGCTTTTCCAAAGTCAAGCGAGACTGCGACGCACCAGACAATCTTTTCAACAATTTCGGTGTCGGATCGTACAGCAAATAAATAATTCGATCGCCCGCTTGCCAAATCTGAGTTGCCGACACTACTTGCAAGTATCCCTGCCTTTCCAGCAGCAGCGGCGCTAACTCCCCGGCTTTAACTAAAGCTTGTAAGTGAGCAATCTGAAACTGCAATCCCTCTGTTTTTAACTCAGTTTCCCCCAATTTCACTTCGCCGTCGCTCAAATATTCGTTCCAATCCTTCAGCGACAAATCGGAGACAAAAGCTTGATTGATTTTACTCTGATTAGCAGGCGTATTTGCTTGCGGATCTTTGGGGAATATTGCCAAAACCCTTGGGGGTGCAAACTCTTCAGCAGCTCGCTGAGCTAACACTAAGTTTACCTCGCCGTTGTTAGTCATTGCCAAAAAAGTTCCCATCGATTCCAGTCCGGCTTCTTCTAACACGCTGTGATCCAGAGCACTGCTCAAAAACACCCGCAAACCCTCTCGTTCTGCTTGTGCACAAGCTTCCGGGTTGGTGTCGATAATTGCCACCGATTCTCCGCGTTCTTGAAACAAGCGAGCAATTAATCTGCTCAAAGGATTTGACCCGACAATTGCTGCACCGGTTGCGGATTTTGAGGTAATTCCCAAAAGTTGAGCCATCCGTCCGGCTGTTAGTCCCTGGACGAAAACTGTCATAATAATTGTTAGGAAAACTAAGGCTTTAATCGAGTCGCCGCCGTTGATTCCCCGCTGGGTGAGCAAAATTGCAAATAAAGATGCGATCGACGCTGAGACAATTCCCCTCGGCGCTACCCAACAAACAAATAATTTCTGCCGCCAATTCAGTCCGCTGTTCCAAGTACACAGCCAAACGTTGATCGGGCGCACTACCCACATTAAAGCTAAAACTGTAAACAAACTTCCCCAACCGAGGGCGACCACACTAGCGAGGGATAAATCGGCCGCCAGCAGCACGAACAGCATGGAAATAGCCAGGACTGTGAGTTGACCTTTAAACCTCCTCAGCAGCCTTTCTTCCGGCACAGCAGCGGCTCTGAGGACGATGCCGGATACCACTGTTGCCATCAGTCCCGATTCGCTGCGGATTTCTTCTGCTAAGCCGAAAAATCCCCACAAACCAGCTAATACTACTAAGTTTTTGAGGTCTTCTGAGAGAAATTGCGATCGCTTGAGAATGAATCCCAGCAGCCAACCTCCCGCAACTCCGACGAGTGCGCCAACGAAGAGTCGCACGATTAAATCTCGGAACAAAACCAGCAAATCAGCATTGCCGTTCAAAATAATATTCAGCACCAATACTGCCAGAATTGCCCCGACAGGATCGATTAAAACGCCTTCTGCTTCTAGCAAGGCGGCAACTTTTTTGTCAACGGATACTTGTTTGAGCAAAGGGCCGATTACTGTCGGGCCTGTGACGACTACTAGAGAAGCATACAAAAATGCGATCGGCCAGGGAAATTCTCCCAACCAGTGTGCGGCCATTCCGCCGCCTATGAGCGTAATTAAAGTGCCTACGGTAACTAAATTGCGGATGCTGCCGGAAAGTTTGCCTAAATCTCGCAATTCCAAATTCAAGCCGCCTTCAAACAGAATTAAAGCTACGCAAAGGGATACCATAACTTCCAAACCGCTTCCCAGCAGATTCGGGTGCAGCACTCCCAAGCAGTCTGGGCCGGCTAAAATGCCAAACAACAGCAAAAAGACGATCGCCGGAACTTTCAGATAAGCGGCGATAACTTGAGCGCTGATGCCACAGATGACGGTCATGACCATCAACTGGGTGATGTTAAAGGGGATTTCCATAGATATAATTGTTACAGGCAGCCCGCTCAGTTTTAAATGTTCGATCGCGGGTAATTTGAGTGCAGGCGCTATTTTCGGCGCAGCTTACAAACTCGGCACGGCCCTGGATTTTTCCCAATAAGATTAAAAAACCTTGATAGTCGCTATAACTTTATCAGATAATTCTCTTGGCGTCAAAGATGCGAGTAAGCTGTAGCTAAGCTGTTGCGGCATTTAAAGGGTATGTCAAAAAAAATTAAAGTCTTGTGGGGAGTAGGGGCCCTAGCGTCCCGCCCGCCCTGAATATACAATTTAAATGCGCGACAGCTTAAGCCAGAGATTGTCTGTTATGTTCGAGACTCCGATGCCGATGGGGATGCGGGCACAGAGGGAGAGGATTTGACGAATTTTGATGGGGAGTCAATCGATTTTAGATTTTAGATTTTAGATTTTAGAATTGAAGTATTGACCCCACGGATAAATTCGGGGGGCAAGTTTCATCGGATAAGCTGTTGCGGCATTTAAATGGTATGTCAAAAATTTTTAAAGTCTTGTGGGGAGTAGGGGCCCTAGCGTCCCGCCCGCCCTCAATCTACAATTTAAATGCGCGACAGCTTACAGGTTTTTTATTTCACCGGTCCTGAGTCTGCTTTCGGAATAAATCCGGGGGCTTGTATCCTGGATGCTTTCGGTCAATCTCCAATTAAAAAGCTCACATCTCAAATCGATCGCCCCCAGACTCATCTTTAGAGTAGAGTTTCCATCTAAAAAACTCTAAAATCCCAAGATTCATCTGTAGAGTCAATCTAAAATCTATAATCTAATCTATCGTTCCCACACTCATCTTTAGAGTAGAGTTCCCATCTAAAATTTTACATCACAAGATTCATCTGTAGAGTCAATCTAAAATCTATAATCTATAATCGACTCGCATTCTGCCACCTGCGAAAAAAATCCGATAAAATGGCCGGCGAAATTCGCCCTTCCAGCCAATCTAAAGCCTGGTTTTGCTGGGGTGCGGCCCGATAAAATTTGCACGCATCTATCAGCCGAATCGGAGAATTAGTGCCCGTAGGTTGAGATCGCCATTTTTGTGCAAACTCAGTAATAATAGCCGGAGAAAGTTGTTTTTGCAGCCAATCTAAAGCTTGGTCTTGTTGTGCCAAACCGCGATAAAATTTGCCCACATCTATCAATCGCAAATTACTGTCTTGAGGTAAGGTAGTTGCCCGCCATTTTTGAGCAAATTCCCCTAAAACAGAGGTAGAAACTTGACTTTGCAGCCAAATTAAGGCAGTATCTTGGCTAGCCTTAGCTTGATAAGACGAGAATACCTGAGTCAGCCGCACGTCTGAGATGGGAGTGGGAGTCGGAGTGGGTGTCGGCGGCGGAGTGGGTGTTGGGGCTGGAGGAGGGACAATTACTTTGGGAGATTTTCGCATCAAAGCGGCCCAGGTTTTGAGGCTGGCAATACCGTCTGGATTGAGACCTTGAGATTTCTGAAATGAGATGAGCGCCGCTGTGGTGGTAGCTCCAAATTTACCGTCCATCGCGCCTTGATAGAAACCTTTAATTCTTAATTCCCTTTGGATGTCTGCAACTTTATAACTTACGGTGCCTTCTCGGACGCTTTCATAAATATTGGTGTCTACATTGCCCGATACGCCCGACACGCTGCCGCTGTCGCTGTATTGCCAAAAAGTCCAAGTTTTCCAGCCGCCGGGAACCCAAGGTTCTTCAGCAGTGGTATAGTGAGCAATCCACAGTGGATAATCGGCAAACCGTTTTGTCCCCAAGTTGTCCCAGAAACCGGGGTACGTGTAGATAATCGGCCGCATCAAGGTGGCTTTTTCGACTGCTTCTAGCCAAATTGCGGCTCGATCGCACAATTGAGTCGCAGTCAAACCGCCTGTAGTTTCGATATCCAAGACTGGTGGCAAATCCCCCGGTTCGAGTTTTACAGTTTTCAAGAACAAATCTATTTGTCCTTGAATGCTGCTTGCAGGTTGAAAAAAGTGGTAAGCACCGCGTTGAATCCCCGCCGCTTTCATCGCCGCCCAATTGCGAGCGAAAGTTTGGGCAACGAACGTTGCACCTTCGGTCGATTTGACAAAACTGAAGGTGATACCATCCCGGGCAACTGCTGGCCAATTGACATTGGGCTGGTAGTCGGAAACATCTATACCGCGAATACTCATATGACGAAGAGTTGAGAAAAGCTGGTTTGCTCTGAAGCAGCGACTCGATTAAGGGTACATTAAAATTGTAATGCTAAGTCGCTAATTGTTTTTTTACAGGGGAGATGGTGCGAATGAACTTCGATCGAATAGAGCCCGGCCCTGGTCAAGAGTCTGTTTGGGATTACCCGCGTCCCCCTCGGCTTGAGGAATCGACCAAACACGTACAGATAATTTTTAATGGAGTGACGATCGCCGACACGCGCCGTCCTCAGCGGGTATTGGAGACAAGCCACCCTCCTGCCTACTATATCTGCCCCGATGACATCAAAATGGAATATTTGCACAAAACTTTACGAGGTTCTTGGTGCGAGTGGAAGGGACAAGCCGGTTATTACACTGTGACGGTAGAGTCGAAAGAAGTAGTAAATGCTGCTTGGTTTTATCCCAATCCTAATCAGGTTTTTGCAGCTATTAAAGATTATGTGGCTTTTTATCCGAGCAAGATGGATGCCTGTTATGTGGACGGGGAATTAGTGCAATCTCAACCAGGGGATTTTTACGGCGGCTGGATTACCAAAGATATTGTCGGCCCGTTTAAGGGAGGGCCGGGAACTTGGGGGTGGTGAGGAAGTTTTGAGTTTTGAGTTTTCAGTTTTGAGTTTTGAGTTTTCAGTTGAGAACAGCGACAGAAACCACGTCTTTTTATTTAAACATCGTTACAGCTTTGACCCAGGTTTAAATAAAAACCAGGTTTCTTGAGTGTGCGATCGCATTGAATGAGTTAAGGAATGGCGCTGAAATATTTTTATTACGACGCAAAAAGCCAACATTAAAAAAATGAATAATAACTCAATAGCTTTCTAATTGAGTGAGGATGAATCAATGTAATGCAATGCAGGCAAGGCAGAAGCTAACGCAGCAGCTTATCCCTTGAAATAAACAGTGTAGTCAAGAATACAGTGACTGTTCATAAATAAATGTTAGTATAAGTTAATATCTGACACTAGCTTTGTAGCTTCTTTATTATTTATTTATTCGGATCTGTGCTGTGTCTGTTGAATTTATTGAGCCGTCCAACTCGCCAGAAAACTCACCCAAAAATTTATCTTTAGAGTCTACTCTTAAGGATCTGGCTCTATTCAATTTTCAGGTTGACTCCTCATATCTAGCCAAAGAAGTAGCCCGGTTTTTTCAATCTCACCCGCTGCTTCCGGGAGTTATCTTAACCGTAAATGGAGAATTTTTAGGGATGATATCGCGTCGGCGATTTATGGAACGCATGAGCCGCCCTTACGGAGTAGATATATTTGCTTGCAGACCGATTATAGCCTTGTATCAAATAGCTCAAACCGATAGTTTGATTTTACCAGGAGTAGCCTTAATTGTCATGGCAGCTCAGCGATCCGTGCAGCGACCGCCGGAACTGCTTTACGAGCCGATTGTTGTGCAGTTAGAACCTCAAGTTTACCGACTTTTAGACGTGCATCAACTCTGGGTAGCTTTATCCCAAATTCACCAAGAAGCTACTTGGTCTATGAGCGAACTTTATTACAATTTATCAGTCACGCAATCCGAGCTAGAAGCAGCTAATTCTCAATTAAAAGCAGCTAATTCAGAATTGTATCGCCTTGCTAACTTAGATGGCTTAACTCAGATTGCCAACCGCCACTGTTTTAACGAATACTTACAAAAAGAATGGCAAGAATTGGGAGAAGCTGCGGCAGAAATATCTTTGATTTTATGCGATGTTGACTTTTTTAAGACATACAACGATACTTATGGACATCAGGCGGGAGATGCTTGCTTGCAGCAGGTAGCCAAAACTATTGTTGAGGCTGTACATTACTCAGCAGGCGCAGTTTCGGGGGAGACTCTGGTAGCTCGTTACGGAGGTGAAGAATTTGCGGTAATTTTACCCCGCACTTCGTCAGAAATAGCTGTTTGGATTGCAGAGCAAATTCGAGTTTGGGTAAAAGAACTAGAAATCGAACACCTTAATTCAGCGGTGTGTTCTTTCGTGACGCTGAGTTTGGGGGTAGCGAGTACGTTGCCTCGGCCCGAAACTTCCCACGAAAACCTGATTGCAGCGGCAGACCGTTCGCTTTATCAAGCTAAAGACCGAGGGCGCGATCGAGTGATTTTAGATGCTATAAAATTAGATAAGTAGAAGAGGTTGAGTTCAGGAACTTTTGGCTTATGGAATTGCAGGAATGGCAAAAATTGAGCGAAGAACAAAAAAATCGCTACTCACAGGAATTAGCAGCACATCTGCCACAGTCAGTAATTTTTAAAGGTTTGCGATTTTACCCTGATGGGGGCTCCGAACTCTCTATTGCCATTTTTGAGTATGGAGGAGCTTTATTTTCTCTGATGCCAGGAGGCGAAGTCCAAATTGGATGCGAAGCCGGCAACTTTCGCCCGACAGACGAGCAAATTGAATCATTTCAATATACTGCCGAGGTGTATGAGATCGATCGAGATATATACTCTTACGTCCAAAGCGTCACTACACCTCCTCGAAAGGTGACATTTTCGCCGATGCTTGTAGAAATTCAACCGACAAAAATCGGTCTTGAGGCAATTAGTTCGGAGTCACTTAAAATCCAGAATTTATTAAAAGAGTTTCCAGACAGGCAGAGGATGATATGTAACGAGAGATACGGATTCGATCGCGCTGAGGATGGTGCGGTTGCTGCTTGGGAAATTACGAGCAAAACGCCAGAAGACCTCGCGACTGAATTGGCGACTGAAGGACTCCGCTTGCTAACTTTCGACGAATGGGAGTATGCCTGCGGTGCCGGAAGTACCACTCTATTTCGCTGGGGAGACTTAAATCCTAGCGATTGCTACCCAACTGACAAGGCAGCCGACTGGAAACTCCACTTGCAGCCCAACCTTTTCGGACTCCACATCGCTCAAAATCCTTACGATGGCGAGGTAATTAGCGACAAACATACAGTCCGAGGCGGAGACGGCGGATGCTCCATTTGCGGTGGACTTGGCTCTTTTTTTGGTTGGTTGCCGCTAGCAACTGCCTACTGGGAACCCGATGCACTTGAGTGGTTGGATGAAGACATTAGCGGAAACCTCATGCGCCGCATAATTCCATTACCCTAACGCTGATTCTGGCTTTTTCTTCCTGATTCTTTCTTCGTATCCTACCTTTCGGGAACGGCTTCGCCGAACGCGTCTTCGCGGTTCAACCATACTATTTTTTCCGGTCTGAAAAAAGTAATTAAATAAGAAGCCGATCGCGCAACGGTACGGCTCATAGCTAAAAAGGCGCGAGCGCTCCTTTCCAGCAATCTTTGTGATAAAATTTGCACAAGTATTTAGCTTTAACGCATTTTTCAGCTATGGATCTCACTGGTACTCTTGCAGAAATTATTAGTTTGAGCGTTAATGACAGAATTCGCTTAGTGCAAGCGATATGGGACAGCATAAGTGCAGATCCCGAACATCTTGAATTAACCGAATCTCAAAGGATAGAACTATCTCGTCGCCTGCTAGACCACGAAACAAACCCCAGTGCCGTTATTTCTTGGCAACAAGTCAAAGCTAGAACAATGGCGAGGTTGCAACAGTGAGCCTTTCTATTGTCCTAAGTCCGGCTGCACAGGAAGAGTTTGATGAGGCTGTTGATTGGTACGAGCAACAAAGTGCAGGACTTGGAGTAGAGTTTCTCAATCGTGTAGAAGAATCACTCGATCTCATTAGCGCGACGCCAGAAGCCTACCCAATTGTTTTTCCAGAAATGAGGCGGATAGTCGTGCGAAAGTTTCCCTACTTAATTTACTACCGTGTTGAACCGGAGCAAATTGTAGTTCTCGCGATATTTCACAGCAAGCGAGAGCCGAAAACTTGGCACTCACGAGTCTAAGAATTTTATGAATAGGAGATATATCGGACGATCGCCCCGTGCCTACAAAGACTCGCACCAAGCACGTTCTGCCGTCCAGTGTCTGTCTGAAGATTCATAAATCCTCAACCCATCCAACCCGGCATTTTGGATCATCTCCTCAACTTCATCCAGCGTAAATGCTGCTTGCAACGAATCGCTGAATAACTGTTTCTGATGCGCGTTGCAATCTCCCGCATACAGATTGACTAAATTATCCCTAATTTCCGCTTTTTCCGGCCGCAGCAAATCCCGCAAAAAAATTGCTCCCTGCGGCTTCAACACCCGCTTGACTTCCTGCAAAAACGGCAGCGGATCGGGCAAATGGTGGATAATGCTGTTGGAAATCACCATGTCAAAATAACTGTCTGGATACGGCATGGCCTTAGCATCGATTAATTCGAGACTAATTTGCGATCGCACCCCCGCCTTTTCCACATTTTGGGCCCCAACTTTCAGCATATTTGGCGACAAATCAATGCAAGTCAATTTCCATGCTGGCCGGAGTTGAGAAAGTGCGATCGGAATTCTCGCCGTACCCGTCCCCGCATCCAAAACGTTTCCAAAAACCGGCCCCAAGGCCGCAGCACTCTGAGCAAAAGCAGCATTAACCTCAGTAAAGTCCATCGAATCGTATTCGATCGCCTCTTCCAAGGAATCCATCACTTCCGGTTCCAAAACTCGCTGCATAAAATTTATCTCGTTCTCTGGAATTTCCATATAGGGATTGAGTTTCGCCTGCAAAAGCTCGACTAATTCCGGTTCCATATATTCGTAATTGTCCGGGATTTGCAGGCAAATAACTTTCTTGCCTTCGAGACTTTCGGGAAATTTGCTGCGAAGTCGATCGCCATGCTTCTTCTCCATCACAAATATCAAATCCGCCCAGCCCAGCAAACCCTCAGTTACTCTAATTCTTGCACCTTTTTCCGTTCCCGCCGATCGCACGCTGTAGCCACTAACCTTCTGGTATATCTTCTCGGCAGTCAAACTTCTCCACTTATTCTGACTGCACACAAACAATATCTTGATTTTATCCATTCAGACACAATTATAAAATTCTATGTTTATCGTGGCACGGGCGTCCCGCCTGTGCTTCCGAAGCGGTTAAAAATTTCCTTCTAATTTCCCCCGATCGCACCTTGCATACCACAAATACTGTATTTTGTCAAAAATGGCAAAATCTGCGTTACAATTCTTAAACCATCAAATGCGGATTTTGCATAAATAATTGTACTTATTACATTTGCGAATTCGTTAATTTTACGATTTTAAAAGCTTGCAGCGTCAAAAAGTAAAATTAGTCATAATGCCCCTGGATTATGAAAATCGTACCACAAGCCTCAAAACAAGTAAATAGGTAAAATAATTGAGAATGAAGTCAATAATTTTGGTCGTCTTTAGATTTTCTTAAGATTTCAGCCCTTAAAATAGATCGAACATTTAAAACTAAATCGACTTTTAGATTGTTTTTGCTTATCAAAGTAGCTGGAGTTGCCCCGAAGACCGATCGACCCTCAAGATATAGATACAGATGCTCGATCGCACAATGGCATCCCACCAAACTCGATCGAACTCTGCTAGAATCAGTAAAACGAAGTCGTTATGAGTTTAATTAAATAGCTATGACCAACGAAACCGTAGAAAACCTAGTAATTATCGGCTCAGGCCCAGCAGGCTACACAGCAGCCATCTACGCCGGGAGAGCAAACCTGAAACCCGTAGTCTTTGAAGGCTACCAAATGGGAGGCATCCCCGGCGGTCAACTGATGACCACCACAGAAGTCGAAAACTTTCCCGGCTTTCCCGAAGGCATCACCGGGCCGCAACTGATGGATCGGATGAAAGCTCAAGCAGTGCGCTGGGGTGCCGAATTATACACAGAAGATGTAATTTCGGTGGATTTGACCAAGCGTCCGTTTACAGTGCGATCGGAAGACAGAGAAATCAAAACCCACACGATAGTAATCGCTACAGGCGCGACGGCGAAAAGGCTGGGGCTGCCTAGCGAACACATATTTTGGAGTCACGGCATTTCGGCCTGTGCGATTTGCGACGGCGCTACCCCAATTTTTAAAGGAGTAGACTTAGCTGTCATCGGCGCGGGCGACACCGCAGCGGAAGAATCTATTTATTTGACAAAATACGGCTCTCATGTACATATGCTGGTGCGGCGCGATCGAATGCGCGCCAGCAAAGCCATGCAAGACCGAGTGCTGAGCAATCCCAAAATTACCGTGCACTGGAACACCGAAGCAGTGGATATCTTGGGAGAGCCAGGGGGCAAAATGGACGGGGTGAGAATTAGAAATATCGTGACCGGCGCCGAAAGCGATTTGCTGGTGAAAGGATTGTTTTACGCGATCGGTCACACTCCCAACACTCAACTGTTCCAAGGTCAGCTAGAACTCGACGAAGTAGGCTATATCGCCACCAAACACGGTTCGGTAGAAACCAGCGTCGAGGGAGTTTACGCCGTCGGCGACGTGCAAGACCACGAGTTTCGCCAAGCAATCACCGCAGCCGGCAGCGGCTGTATGGGTGCGATGCTGGCAGAACGTTGGCTGTCAGTTAACGGTTTAACGCAGGAATTCCATCAAACTGAGGAATCCGAGCAACCCCTAGCAGCGCCAGAAACTCCAAAAGTACGCAAAACCAGCGAGAACTTTGATATCCAAGAGACGCGCCACGAAGGAGGTTATGCTTTGCGGAAGTTGTTCCACGATAGCGATCGACTGATTGTGGTCAAATATGCCTCTCCGAGTTGTGGGCCTTGCCACAGCCTCAAGCCGATTTTGAGCAAAGTAGTAGATGAGTTCGATGGCAAAATCCACTACGTGGAAATTGACATCGAAGAAGATCCTGAAATTGCTGAAAATGCTGGCGTGATGGGTACGCCGACGATTCAGTATTTCAAAGACAAAGATTTGGTGGCTGAGCTCAAAGGAGTTAAGCCGAAAAGCCAGTACCGCGAGTTAATTGCCAGTAATTTGTAGGAATTCGATCGATTTTAGATTGGAGGTGTGCCAAGAGAGATTTTTCCTAAACTCAACTTGTGTCCCACCTGCCAAAAACCCGGTTTCTCCCCTGCGCGCCAGTCTCGTGCAGGGGAGAAACCGATTTTTTTGTAGCCCCATCGCGCGAAAAAACCCGGTTTGTCGCGAGTGTTTGGCGAATGAGAAAGAGGATTTTTGACCAGGAATTTCAAAGGTGGTACTCGCCACGTGATTTATCCGTGGAATCAATCCCAAATCGAAAATCGAAAATCCTCAAGAAAGAGCATTTATCCGTGGGCTCAATCGAAAATCGAAAATCGAAAATCGAAAATCGATTGACTGTTCCGGGTTTTTGCGCCTGAGTGCTACTAAAATCGAAAAGTCTTATATAGGTCGATCGTCATTATGGCTCAAAGCCGCCTCCGACTGCCGCGATTTCTCAACAGTGCCTCACCGTCAAGCCTGTCCATGAAAATGATGTGGGCAGGTTTGACAATAACTGCCGTGTTTATATTGGTAGCAACCTTGTCTCCAGCTATGCAAGCTTGGGGATGGCTGCAAAATCCTACCGAGGCTTTGAGTAACCCCATCCACGAACCGCCGTCGGCGAATTATTGGTTTGGTACTAGCCGCAGTGGCTACGATGTGTTTTCGCGCACGCTGTTTGCTTCTCGCGCGGCTTGGCAAGTGGTAATTTTAGCCACTGCTTTGAGTTTGTTTATCGGTGTGCCGCTGGGTTTGGTTAGCGGTTATTTGGGTGGCAAGCTCGATCGAGTGTTGTTATTTTTAATGGATACAATTTATACTTTGCCGGGGCTGCTACTTTCTCTGACGCTAGCGTTTGTAGTGGGAAAAGGAGTTTTGAATGCTGCGATCGCCCTGAGCATTTCCTACATCCCTCAATACTACCGCGTCGTGAGGAATCACACCGTCAGCGTCAAAACCGAATTATTTGTCGAAGCCGCGCGAGCAATGGGTGCTGACACTTGGACAGTGCTTTCGCGCTACCTGTTTCTGAATGTGATTCAGAGCGTACCGGTGCTGTTTGCGCTCAACGCGGCCGATGCAATTTTAACATTAGGAGGTTTGGGATTTCTCGGATTAGGACTTCCCGAAGCAACTCCCGAATGGGGACACGACTTGCGTTTAGCTTTAGATGCGCTACCTACTGGTATTTGGTGGACAGCTTTGTTTCCCGGTTTGGCGATGACTTTAATGGTAGTGGGACTATCTTTGGTGGGGGAAGGATTAAACGAGTTTGTTAACCCTCGCCTGCGGAATCAGCAGTAATCAGTCTCGCGCTTAAATTAAGTTCACAGTCAGGACTTGAGTTTTTTCTTCTTCTCTTTTCTTCCTTCGCGCCCTAGCGCTTACGCGCGGCTTCGCCTAACGCGTCTTCGCGGTTCGTTAAAGGAGAAATTAGGAGGAAAAAAACCCAGATTATAATTGAGGAGGTGAAATGATGAAAAATATTCCCCGTATTGAATATCTCAAAGTCCAAAATTACCGTGCTTTGAACAATCTCGAACTCAAAAATCTCACCCCCTTAACAGTCTTCTTAGGCCCAAACGGTAGCGGAAAGTCAACTATTTTCGATGTTTTCGCTTTCCTATCCGAATGTTTTACCGAAAGCCTAAGAAAAGCCTGGGATAGACGGGGCAGATTTCGAGAATTACGCACCAGAGACAGCGAAGGCTGCATTATCATTGAATTAAAATATCGAGAGACATCCGCATCGCCTTTAATTACCTATCATCTCGCTATAGATGAAGAAAATAATCGTCCCTTCATTGCTGAAGAATGGTTGCATTGGCGACGCGGACAATCGGGAAAAGGAAAACCCTTTCGTTTTTTAGACTTCAAAAAAGGGGAAGGACAAGTCATTAGTGGTGAAAGTCCTGATGAAGAAGGTGAAAGGATAACCGAAAAACTAGAATCCTCTGAATTTTTAGCAGTAAATACATTAGGACAATTTGCCAAACATCCCCGTGTTAGTGCATTAAGACGTTTTATTACAGGCTGGTATTTATCATATTTAACCGCAGATCATACCCGCAGCCTTACCGAAGCAGGTGCACAGGAAAGATTGTCCGCCACGGGGGATAATTTACCAAATGTTATCCAATACCTCAAGGAACAACATCCCCAACGGTTAGAAGAAATATTAAAAACCCTTTCCGTTCGTATTCCACGCCTCGAAAAAGTCGAAGCATCAATCATGCAGGATGGCAGACTTTTGTTGGAAATTAAAGATGCTCCTTTTTCTCATCCAATTCTGGCAAAATTTGCCTCCGATGGTACCTTAAAGCTCTTAGCTTATTTGATAGTATTATTTGACCCTAATCCCCCGCAGTTAGTGGGGATAGAAGAACCAGAAAATCATTTACATCCGAGATTATTACCTCAGCTTGCAGAAGAATGTCGTTCTGCTTCTGCGAATACTCAATTAATGGTGACAACGCATTCTCCCTTTTTTGTGGATAGTTTGAAACCAGAGGAATTATGGGTATTATATCGAGATGAGAAAGGTTTTACTCAAGCAAAAAGAACCGCAGATATGCAGGGAGTAAAACAATTTATGGAACACGGTGCCTTACTGGGTTCGCTGTGGATGGAAGATTTCTTTGATGTGGGAAATCCGCTTAAAAATGCGGGTGCACCGCAAAGATTTTAACTTTAAAATTAAGAGTAGGTGAGGATTTTGCATCTTGAGTTTTTAGTGGAAGAAGCATCACTAGAATCAGCTTTAACCCAGATTTTACCCAAAATATTGCCATCGACTGTTACCTATAAAATTCATGCTTTTCGAGGGAAAACAGATTTACTGGCTAAATTGCCTAACCGTTTGAAAGGTTATCAAGCATGGCTTCCGCCTGATTGGAAAATTGTTATTTTAATAGATGAAGATCGAGAAGATTGTCTCAAATTAAAACAACAACTAGAAATAATGGCAATATCATCGGGATTAATCACTAAATCTTCCTGTCAAAAAGATAAATCATTCCAAGTCTTAAATCGAATTGTAGTTGAAGAATTAGAAGCGTGGTTTTTCGGCGATGTTGAAGCAATTCGCCAAGCTTACCCTAAAGCCTCTCCCAATTTAGCTACTCAAAAAAAATATCGAGAGCCTGATGCTATCAAAGGAGGCACCTGGGAGGCTTTAGAAAGAGTATTACGGAACGCTGGATACCATCAGGGAGGACTAGAAAAATATAAAGCCTCTAGCGAAATTTCTAAATATATGAATCCTGAATCAAATCTCTCTAAAAGCTTCAAAGTCTTTTATCAAGGTTTATTAGAAATCATCAATAGTAAGCAGGTATAATCAACTTTATAGACAATTTTCGCTCTCGTCATTGCTGAGCTAGGAGCCAGGAATGATTTAGAGATCAAACCTAGATCAGCGCTTTCTGATGACACGCTGTAAATAATAACAAAACTTTGAGCATCGCACCAACGTCCTACCGTTCCATTTCTTTAAGCGCATCCTGCAGCTTATGCCTTCTCCAACAATAGCAAGCACATCGCTAACTGGGTAAATTTTCCTTCCCTGGCGGAGTTATCATCTGCAGGTAGTTGCATCAACGTCCGCTGGGGATTTTTTTCCGTCTGCTTGAAATTATCAAGACAATTCGGGAATCCTACCTAAAATTGATGGAAGGAGTTTATTGAATCTTCACACTGTCACAATGTATTTAAAGGAATCGTGAAGTTATACTTCCGGGAGATGTCGAATTGTATTGTTTGTGAGACAGTGCGATCGCGTAAGTGCGAACCGAAAGCCAAAAATTTTAGAGAAGTCCACAGCCGAGAGTTGCGCGGCGGGTTAACTCTCAGTAGAATTTATCCGGGTGGTTTTTGCCACGGACGCGACAAACTCGTGTCGAACTGCTTAAATAAGAATGTGACGTTAAGAACTTAATGTGATTTAACGTCAAAATTAAAGCCAATTTCTGAGATTTGAGCTAACTTAACAATGAAAGCCCCTGTTGCACTACTCAACCCGCAACGCTTCATAGGGGGTCAGAGTCGGTCTCTAATCCAGAGTGGCCGGCTTAAAACTAAAGCTACGAGCTTTATTCAATCGCAGATTGCGTATGATTCAATTCAGGGAAACAGGGTAATGATGGGTGTATCTACACGGATGGTATTGGTTCCAATTTGGGCAACTCAAAAATTGTCTGCTAACTGTCTGGCCAACTACGCCGCAGCCGTTCACCCAGATATACGCAGAAAACAGCGCCGTTCGATCGTGCCAAAGTTTTTGCGGGCCGTTCTCAGGATTTAGCAGAGCTGGACATGAGTTAGTATTGTCAAGCTAAGCTGACAGAGTTTTCCTAGTTCTTGACAAACAATGGAAAACAACTTCCATTTTTTGTGAGAAAGGCTACAATCGGGAAGGTCTTGGCAAGATCCGATTCTCCCCTTTTGGTGCTTCAACCCTCTGCTGTTGCATTTGAGGCAGCAGACCGACATCCAAGGTGGCGAAAATTTGCCGTGCAACTGTCATGTCTGACAACCAGAGTGAAAGCAAGGCGAATCAAAAGTTCGATACCTCCAATACAAAAGTTAGAGGGTTCCGTGCGGGAAAACTTGTACGGGTAAAAGCTCGAAGTACCGAGTAAAAAAGCCAGTATTTTTGGAAGTGCGATCGATCGCACTTCATGGTTTGCTTCTGTGGGCAAGGTATCGCAGGTGATGTGGTAACTCGTTCCGAAAGAAAAAGCCGCTAGCTCAATTCAAGGTCGCGATGTTAAAATTTGCGATCGATTGAATGCGCTGCCTGCTTCAAACCAGAACTCGAACCGTGACTCATAAAACAGGTGCAGTTTCGGTAACAGATTCAGCTAGCAAACCGAAAATCCCACTATTTTTTCCTGCGGGAATGTCAATACTGGCTAACTTGTCTAAACTACAAACAGACACTATTCCACTGTTATTTATTCTTTAATTCAGGAGCATGAGGAAGACGGCATGATCCAGGCTAACACCGTACTCGCAACCACAATTACACCGGAAATGGAAACACTCGAGTTGCTTCGGGGCGCCGAAAGCGTTCTACCTGAGAGCGAGTTGGAACTCTTTATCGACGAAGAAGATGATCGAGAAGAATTCTTAGACTCTCAATCTGAGGACGACACTAAAGCTGGCAAAGGCGCCAAAGCCCGCCGTCGGGCACAGGCAAAGAAAAAGCATTATACTGAAGACTCTATTCGTCTTTACCTGCAAGAAATCGGTCGGATTCGACTGCTGCGAGCTGACGAAGAGATTGAACTAGCGCGCAAGATTGCAGATTTGCTGGAATTAGAGCGAGTTCGAGAACAACTGCTCGAAGAGTATAACCGCGAACCCAAAGACAGCGAATGGGCGAATGCTGTAGATATGGCACTTCCTGCATTCCGTCACCGACTTCACGTCGGCCGTCGGGCCAAGGAAAAAATGGTGCAATCAAACCTGCGTTTGGTGGTGTCGATCGCCAAAAAATACATGAATCGCGGTTTGTCTTTCCAAGATTTGATTCAGGAAGGCTCTTTGGGTCTGATCCGGGCCGCTGAAAAATTCGATCACGAAAAAGGCTACAAGTTTTCTACCTACGCAACTTGGTGGATACGTCAGGCTATCACCCGAGCAATTGCCGACCAATCGCGCACTATCCGCCTACCTGTTCACCTTTACGAAACCATTTCGCGGATCAAGAAAACTACTAAACTCCTGTCTCAGGAAATGGGTCGCAAGCCTACGGAAGAAGAAATTGCTACCCGCATGGAAATGACGATCGAGAAGTTGCGGTTCATTGCTAAGTCCGCACAATTGCCAATCTCTCTAGAAACTCCGATCGGCAAAGAGGAAGACTCACGTCTGGGAGACTTTATTGAATCTGACGGGGAAACACCAGAAGATCAAGTCTCCAAAAACCTGCTCAGGGAAGACTTGGAAAGCGTTTTGGATACTCTCAGCCCCCGCGAACGGGATGTACTGCGGCTGCGTTACGGCTTAGATGACGGACGGATGAAGACCTTGGAGGAAATTGGTCAAATCTTTAACGTCACCCGCGAGCGGATTCGCCAAATCGAGGCTAAAGCTTTGCGGAAGTTGCGCCATCCCAACCGGAACAGCATCTTGAAAGAATATATCCGCTAGAGTAATTTGCTAGCATCACCCGAAAGAGTGATTATCACTCTTTTGGGGGGGGGAACCCCCCGACCCGGTTTGAGCTATAGCTGTTAAATTTTGTGCTGCTAACTGCCGGGAGCAATTGCCTATTTGTGGCCCAAATCGCGCTGTCAAAATTTTGGGAGTCCGTAACGGAACTCCCAAGCTTTGCATTGTCAAAAAAGTCTTAACTAGAAAATTACATCACGCCCCAAAAGTGAAGCAGACCTTGACCGGAAACCAATTCGATGATGACAGCGACAGAGAAACCAATCATCGCCAAACGACCGTTCCAATTTTCGGCGCCTTCGGTGAAGCCCCAGTTCCAAGCATTGCGTTTTTGTTCTTGCATAGTGCGAACTCCCTTCGTTAACTTTTGTAAGGCTTATGTAAATAAATATAACATTCCTTGATAAAAATGCAAGCTTGTGATTGGTGATATCGGTCACAACGGTCGATCGACCTTGAGGATTTTGCCTAACTAGGAAAAATAGCCAACTCGGTATCAGGGTCGAACAAGTGAATCTTGTCATGGGCGATAGCCAACCAAAGCTCTTCGCCAACTCGGATCGATCGCTCAGGAGGAACCCGCACTTGCATCCTCACCGCCGGAGCATCCGTCAAACAAACCCCCAAATAAGTTTCGTGTCCCAAAGCCTCTACAATTTCCACTTGTACCGAAAGATTTTTGGTAGCCGGAGGGTTAATGCTCAGATGTTCCGGCCGAATGCCCAAAATCAGCCTTCGCCCGTCATATTGTTGTAGACTTTTTGCCCAAATATCGGGTAAAGTAAAGCGAAATTGCGGGTGAGAAATCAACAGCGGAGCACTAAATTCCACAGACAAAAAATTCATCGGCGGAGAACCGATAAACTCAGCCACAAACAGATTAGCCGGCTTGTTGTAAAGCTCTAGAGGTTGAGCTACTTGCTGAATCTGGCCGACCTTCATAATAGCAATGCGATCGCCCATAGTCATCGCCTCAGTTTGGTCGTGAGTTACATAAATAGTTGTAGTTCCCAACTGTCGCTGCAACTGCACAATTTGCGATCTCGTTTGGGCCCTCAATTTTGCATCCAGATTCGATAGCGGTTCGTCCATCAAAAAAACTTCAGGATTCCTAGCCATCGCCCTACCCAAAGCTACCCGCTGCTTTTGCCCTCCCGAAAGTTGTTTCGGCAAGCGATTTAAAAGAGATTCTATTTGCAATAATTCAGCTACCTCCCGCACTCGTTTCCCTACAGCCTTTTCCCGTTCCGACAAATAGCGCAAACCTGGAGGCAACTTGCGAGTAGCTCCTACCAAAAAATCCTCCCATAAAGCATATATTCGCTCGTTGTTTAAAGTATTAGAAGCTAAATAATTAATAAGCTCTTTTACCTGATTCCTGATTTTTTCTGCCTTCTCCCTGCTTCCTTTTTCTTTTTCTGTCTCTTCTCCCTTCTCTCTGCTCCCTTCTAGCTGCTTCCTTCTAGCTGCTCCCTTTTCCCTTGTTCCTTGTTCCTTCTTCCTTCTATCAGTTACATCCGTTACATCCGTTACAGAATCCGTTGCCGAACTTCCTTCTTCCTTCTCCCTTTCCGAGCGGCGCAATCCAAAGGCGAGATTATCGTAAACTGTTAAGTGAGGATAGAGAGCATAATTTTGAAATACCATAGCGATATCTCGGTCTTTAGGAGGCAAATCGTTAAGGAGTCGATCGCCAACCCAAATATTGCCGGCCGTCAAAACTTCCAAACCGGCGATCGATCGCAGCAAAGTGCTTTTTCCGCAGCCAGAAGGGCCCACCAGCACCATGAACTCCCCGTCTTCGACCGTCAGGTTAATGCGCCGCAAAACGCTGTTAGACGCAGGGCGCTCGGCTAGATGCGAGACACTTTCTGCGACGGTGTTTGCTTCTTTTTCCTGTTCTCCTTGGCGGAGAGGAAAGCTTTTGTAGATATTTTCTAATACAACTTGCGCCATTAAACAATTTTAGATTTTAGATTTTAGATTTTAGATTGGGGAATTGGAGGCAGAGCCTCCGAGTATGTATTCCCAGGCATAGCCTGGGAACAAGGCTTAAGAAGTCCTGCAAGAAGAATAATTCCCCATTACCAATGACCCATGACTAATGACTACTGACTGCTGATAACTTTGATAATTTTTTCACCTGGATTCAGGTCAAAAACTCGATCGCCCGCAGCATCTTTCCCCCAAAAAGCTATAGCATCAATAGTCGATCGCAGCAGGCGGCCAGAATTAGTAAAAAGTTTGACATCCGTACCCGGAACAGCCTGCAGCAAGCCAACTAAAGCATCTTTAGGCTCTGAGAAGCGAAAAGCTTGAGTGCCAATTTCGCCCCGGTTAGTAAGTCTGACAGAACCTGCCGGCATTCGTTTTGCCCAACCCAACTCGGAAAATAGCACCAGACTGTCGTTCGGGTCGAGAGTGATGCAGCCCACCAACTGTTCCTGCTTCCGCAACCTGGTTACTTGAGAACCCTGGGCCGCGCGGCCCATTGGCGGCAGTTGTTCATCATCAATCTCAAACCGGAGGACTCGGCCTCCTGAAGTTGCGATCGCCACTTGCTCGCCGACTTTAGCCAGACTCGCACAGCGCAGCCGATCGTCCTCCTTGAGTTTAACAACAGTAACGCCACGATTAGTCAAATCAGCAAATTCCTGCATCGCCAAGCGCTTAATTTTTCCTTGCTGAGTCAGAGTTACTAAATCCGCCGCCTCCGAATTTTCCGGCAAAATAAAGTGTGCAACTGTGATTTCCGACAAAGCGCGATCGGCACTGTCTTTAGTAGCACTCGGCGACAACAAACTAACGATCGGCCTTCCCCGGTCTTTGGCGCTACTACTAGGAATATCCGCCACTTTCAGCGGGTAAGCTTTGCCGTTAGGAGTTAAGACGACCAAAGTGCGATCGGTTTTCGTCAGATTTGCCGTCACAATAAAATCTTCATTTTTTTCTAAAGCTGAAACCGATTTTTCGCGACTTTTCGAGCGTGGCTTTTCCCCAGCAGGCAAGCGTCGCACGTACTGCTTGTGCGAAAATTCAACAATAGTTTCCTCTGGCTCTAGAACGGGCAATAAGTTCGGCTGAATCGTTGCCGGCGACAACTGCTTCACCCCAGAATTTTTCTTACCAGCAAATTGTGATTCGGCGTTTGCTGCGCGTGCAGTTCCATTGGCGAATTTAGTGCGGCGGGGGTCAGCGTACTTGCGTTTGAGCGATCGAAATTCCTTCTTTAAAGCCTTCAAAAGCTCGCGCCTGTCGCTCAACAACCGCTGCAATTCTTGAATATTAGCCATCAACTCATCAAACTCAGACTGCAAATTTTGCCTTTCCAAACCAGTCAGCCTACGCATCGGCATCGCCAAAATCGCATCAGCTTGACTTTCGCTCAAATTTAGGCGAACTTGGAAAGTTTGCTTAGCAGTAGAGCCGTCAGGAGAATTTCTGAGAATGTCGATCGCTGTATCGAGATTTGTCAAAGCCAACATTAAGCCTTCGACAATGTGACACCGGCGTTCCGCAGCCTGCAACTCGTAATTGTAGCGGCGGGTAAGAGTCACTTCCCGGAAATCCAGAAATTCCTGCAACAATTGTCTCAGCGTCAACTGTCGCGGTTGACCGTTGACAATTGCCAGCAAAATCGCCCCAAAATTTGTTTGCAGGTCAGTTTGTTGGTAAAGGCGAGCGAGAACCGCTTCTGGAGTAAATTCCCGCTTGAGTTCAATCACCACTCGAATCCCTTCGCGATCGCTCTCGTCACGCAAATCAGAAATACCGTCGAGGCGGCCAGCATTAACCAACTCCGCCACCTTTTCAATCCAAGCCGCCTTATTTACCTGAAACGGAAACTCCGTCACCACGATCGCCGTTTTAGTACGCACCTTGCGATTACCAGGCACCTCTTCCACCCCGGCCACACCCCTGACCGCAATGCTGCCTCGACCCTTAGTGTAGGCGTCAACAATGCCCTCTGTAGCGACGATTTCCCCCCCGGTTGGAAAATCCGGGCCTGGAATCAGTTCTATCAACTTCTCATCGGATAGTTCCGGGTTTTCAATCAAAGCAATTAAACCGTCTACCACCTCCCCCAAATTGTGCGGCGGGATATTAGTTGCCATCCCCACAGCAATGCCCGTACAGCCGTTGAGTAACAGAAACGGCAACTGAGCAGGCAGCGCCGTCGGTTCCTGCTGGGAATTGTCAAAATTACCAGTAAAATCAACAGTTGCATCGCCGACTTGGGTTAGCATAGCTTCGTGGGCGATCGGTGCCAGCCTCGTTTCCGTATACCGCATAGCAGCCGCCGGATCATTGTCCACCGAACCGAAATTGCCGTGACCCGCCAGTAAAGGATAGCGACTCGAAAACTCCTGAACCATGCGTACCAGAGCGTCGTAAACCGATTGGTCGCCGTGGGGGTGATATTTTCCCAAAACATCTCCAACTACCCGGGCACACTTACGGTAAGGTCGGTCTGGCGTCAGACCGAGTTCGTGCATCGCATATAAAATTCGACGGTGAACTGGTTTTAAACCGTCGCGGACATCAGGCAAAGCTCGCCCGACGATCACACTCATGGCATATTCGAGGTACGATTGCTGCATCTCGGCGTGCAGAGGCGTAGAAATTACTTGCCCGGAAAGTAGGTTGAGTTGTTTAGCCATGAGTCCTTGTGTCCGTTAATTCCTGAGTGAAAACAGCCTCTGTCAATAATGCCGAGGTTTCCTGTCTCGATTGAAAAGCCTTTGCCCCAGACGAACCGAAAGTTCGACCAAAGCGGCCAGTTGAAGAATAAAAATAAACTTAACTTGTGAAAGCAGAATCAGAGTCCCGAAGACGGGCAACACTTGCCTCTTACTCTCCACTCTTACCCTAACCTCTATGTTGCCTTCATTTGCGCCTACCTGTCTATTTACCTTCTGCCGTGAGAAGGTTGATTCACAGGAGTACACGGAAGGCCATAAACTCAGAACCTAGTGAGGCTTTAGCTCTTCCTAGGAAAGCGTCAATCGATTGCGCGATTTTAGATTTTAGATTAAAGAATTGAAGCATTGACTTGCGCGAGATAAATTCGGGGGCTCCTTGATCGGATACAGGTTTTTTATTTCTGGACGGATGAATCACGTGGCGGGTATCCTCGATGCTTTCGGTCACGAGGGACTTGAGTCCCCGTCAATCTATGATAGAATTTAATTGCAATTAGGAATAACCATCTACACGAAGAAATATTCTCTTCAGGAGAAACCCCAGATTGAGCTCGTCTCGGTACAGCCGTAGCGTGGATCAAGCAGCAATGGTAGACGATCGAGCTTACCTACCGTATTTTGGAAGCGTGATGGACTCCGAAAGTATTAAAAAAGAAAAGTAAGCAGAATTGGAATATCTCTGGGACTGGTACTTGTTCCGATCGTGTAGAGGCGACTGGACTGTCAGTAACCCCGGTCTAAAGACACGGGGCTTGCAAGAGAAATCTGGCAAGCCGTACTGACCAGACTAAGGCTTAATTGCCTACGTTTTGAGAGTCACGACACCCTGTGGATGCGTAGCTAGTCCCCTGCTCTGTCCGAAGCAATTAAACAGTTCTAAGGTAACAGGAACAGTGTTGCAGGTCTAACAAGCTCTCGAAACATTGTCGAAGCTAACATTACCCCATTCATGGGAGGTACAACCCGTGCAAAATACTATGCGTACAGGATTGGAAGATTGGAAGCGGTAATTGTCCCGTTGAAAGTGCAATACAAAAGTACACTCCCGTTAACCAATCCCAAGGCGGTAGTAAATCAAAAATATAAAGCCGTGCTAGAAGCACGGGGTTTCTACCCATTTTTTCTGATGAGTGAACTCCCATTTTTGGGCTTATTCAACCATAGAGCGTGGTCGTGACTCGCTGAGAGTGTCAAAAATGCCATATTAATATAATTCATCAGTCAAAAGCTCTCCTGGCGCTATCTCCTAGTCTGACATCCACTAGATGAACGGAAGCGTCGATATTTTCAGCCGTTTTGAGGGGTTAAAACTGAGAATTAAAAATCTCCAACAATCCCCGCTAGATTCGCTACTTTGAATGCGGTGGCGACGGGAGTATGTGAATAAACATGGCTTGATTCTAATCAGGAAGAAGGAAAATAATTATCACACATTCCCGAATCTAATACCAGTTCAAAAAATAGTGAAACTGTATATCCGTGATCCAAACTGATATCCAGTCAATCAGTTCCCATCTAAAATCTAAAATCTAAAATCTAAAATCTAAAATCTAAAATCTAAAATCTAAAATCTAAAATCTAAAATCTAAAATGGTAGAAGCTGGAGGCTTGACCGAAAGAGAGGGTACTATAAGTGCAGGACTCACGGGTAGTCACAAACCGGGTTTTTTCATAGCAATAGTTCGTTATAGCCCGCCAAAACTAGCAAAAACCTGGTTGCGAGGCGTCGTCCATGCGTCCAGGATTGTACTAGAAACCTGCTACCTGAGAATCTTGAGACTGTCACCAGTAGCAGGTCTAGTTATAAAAAAGAACTAAACTGTCTGTGTATAGTAGTCTAAATGATGGTACTGGATGCTTCTAGGCATCTGTAAACCCTCTGACAGCTAGTGGCTCAAGGATATACATACGGGTTTTGCAGGGTTCCCGGCTGATGGCGCTAAAAACTCTGCATTTTTGACGGGGAATGTAGTCCCCGTGTCGTGTTCCTCTTTGGACTAAAGTCACAAAGTTTCTATACTTCCCATATTTATTTATGAAAACCGTTCTGATTGTAGAGGACGATTTGGTTAATGCTCGGGTTTTTTCCAAAATTCTGACTAAGCGGGGGGGCTTAGCCGTGAAACACACGGAAAATGTTGAAGAGGTGATGCAGATTGCTGCCAACGGCGAAGCTGATTTGATTTTAATGGATGTGTCTCTTTCCCGCAGCGTGTACCAGGGCAAATCTGTTGACGGCATTAAGATTACTCAACTGCTCAAAGCTGACCCGCAAACAGCCTCGCTGCCGATTATTTTGGTGACTGCTCACGCGATGGCTGGTGATAAAGAAACATTTCTAGATCAAAGCGGTGCCGACGGTTACATCTCTAAGCCTGTGGTAGACCATCAAGAGTTTGTGAATCAAATCAAGGCTTTGCTACCTGATTGAGTGAACCATACATGAAAAAGGAATAAGAAGGAAAAAGGAAAAAGGAAGAAGGAAGAAAGAATTGTTTGTTTAAACCAACAAACAATTAAAACTCTCTTATTTACAAAGTTTGTTTAAACTCTGAATCTTTCTTCTTCCTTCTTCCTTTGGATGTCTCATCGCACAATGCTATGAGTTCGGACTGTTAATTAGTGAGGATAATTTGAGATTTTTCAAGTCATGAAATCGAAGTGTGCGGCGCCCGTGGAACCAAATTATCCTCAGCGATCGCAACACCATTCACTCACTTCATGCAGCCTCAAAACTGCGATTAATCCTCATCCTCATCAAAATCAAAACCAATATCATCCTCATCATCAACATCCGAGCCCAAAGCATCATCCTCAGTCTCAGCGACAAAATCGTCCTCATCAACCTCAACTTCCTCAAAATCCTCATCAGGCTCAAGATCGGACGGACGCCCAATCTCATAACCGCTCTCGATCGTATAAGCACGACGCGCAGTGCGATCGTCAAGCACCACATCCTCCTGCAAATCGTGGATATCGTCATCAAAAACAGCACCATCAAAACCCGCATCCTGCACCCCAGCATCCTCATAGGCATTGAACCCAGTACCCGCAGGAATCAGGCGGCCGATAATCACATTTTCCTTCAGGCCCCGCAGCCAGTCGGATTTACCCTCGATCGCAGCCTCAGTCAACACCCGCGTAGTCTCCTGGAACGAAGCAGCGGAAATAAAGCTATCAGTATTCAGCGAAGCCTTAGTAATCCCCAGCAACACCGGAGTATAATCCGCCGGTGCTCCACCAGTAATTGACATCGCCTCATTCACCTGCTCAACCTGCCGCAACTCCACCAACTCGCCGGGGAGCATGGTAGTATCGCCACCATCCTCCATCCTGACTTTGTTGGTCATCTGGCGGACGATTACCTCGATGTGCTTGTCGGAAATATCCACGCCCTGAGACTGATAAACCGACTGCACCTCATTCACCAAAAACGTCTGCACCTGTTGGAAACTCTCCAAAGCCGCCTCAAAAGTAGACTGCCGCTCCTTAAGCACGTGGAAGAACACCTCCAGAATTTCGTGGGGGTTAGCAGGCCCATCGGTCAAAGCTTCGGCGACGCCTACGCGCTGTCCGTCGGAAACGATCGGGTTTTGACCGGGCAACAAAGGATACTCCTCAATCCGGCCATCATCCTCAATCACCGCAAGTTCCACAACGTCGTCATCCGTAACCACGCGAGCCGTCCCCGGCCGCTTGGCTAAAATACAGGCTTCCTTGGGCTTCCGTCCTTCCAGAAGTTCCTCAATCCGTGGCAAACCTTGGATGATATCCCCAGTCTTTGCCCGCTCAAACACCAGAATCACCAAGTTGTCACCCCGCTGCACCAAGTCGCCGTCGTCTACGTGCAGCACGGCACCGGCGGAAACTCGGTAAGGACGAGCTATTCTGAGCAAGAGTTTGGCCGGTTCTGTCTCTGAGGCAGGGACAACCTTCACAACTTGGCCGGATTCTTCGAGAACGACGCCTGGAGCTATTTCGGTACCAGCTACCAGCAGTTGACCCGGACTTACATCCGGCGTGCTGGCGACAGAGATGGAAATAGAATCCGCATCTCGCATCACCAACAGTCGGCGCACTGGTTCGCCCTGGCCCTCACGGATGCCCCGCACGATACCCGCTTCTTTGCAGAGAATCTCTGTGCGGGCGACTACTGCCCCGGGCGCGATCGACTGCCCATCCTCCACCAACAGCCGCGTGTGAGTGCTGCCCTGAGTCGGATCAGCAGACACATCCCGCCGAATTACTAGCGATTCCAAAATGACTAGCTGCAAGCGGAAAGTCTTGGAAACTCGATCGCCCCCATCAGCCACAGCCATGGCCAACTCTTGCGACGCACTAACGTCTTCAGGCGAACCCCAAGCCGGGCCCGAACCGTCGGCTCCAAAAGCCATAGCATCGTCCTCATCCGGCAGCAGCTCGATATCCGCCGCCAGTTGCGGAGCTCCCGAACCAATTTCCAAAATAAGCTGAGTCCGCAGCAGTTCCAATCCCTCGACAGATTTGACGCGCTCCCCATCCTTATAAGGGAGTCGCTGCACTGCTTTCAAAGAGATCGACTCATTCAGCGCCGTCTGAGAAGGCACTGGTGGCTTATCCGGCACCGGGAACTCCACCACCGGCCGCAGCAGCAAAGCCGGGCCTTCGGGAGTTTCGATATACTCGGCATAGCCCAACTCTTCGGCAATCAAGCCTGGGGAAATCTCTTGACCGGCGTTGACGATTTGACCTTCCCCGAAAGTTAGCGGCGGGCGGTCAACTACATGGAGCGTCCCCGGCTTGATCACAATTTCCCGGAGGATGTCATTTTTCTGAGTGATTTCCACTGCCCCGCTGGTTTGGCAGAAAATATCCTTAACGACTTCTGTACCGGCCTCTACGTACTGGCCATCTTCCACCAGCAGTAGAGAAATATCCTTATTGACCTCGTGGCACTCTTCCGGTATCCAGAGCAGAGTCCCCCCCTTCACGACTTCGTAGCCAAGTTTAGCTTTGCCGCGCTTGTGGACTTCGACTCCGCCGTACTTGACGATGCCTCCTGTAGCTGTGCGGTAGCTGTCGTCGAGCAGTTCGGCGACGACTTCTCCGTTGATGACTTTGCTTCCTGGGGCTGTCTTGAGGGAAAACCGCTGCTTAGAAGATGTTTCGATCGTGTAGTGGTCGCGGCCGCCTGCACTTTCGGCCCGCACGACTGCTTGGTCGAGCAGGACTTGGGCGGTGATAATTTCGATTTCTCTGGGGTCAGCGATGCGGACTACGCCACCGTGTTCGGAGACGAGTTTAGTTTCGGCAATCACGCTTTCTGCTGGAATGCGATCGCCATTTTTCACTGCTGGTTCGGCGCCGGGGGGTAAGTTGTAGACTTCTCCTGAGAGAATCCAAATCAGCCCGCCTTTGCTGGCTGTGCGGGTTGTGTTCCCTTGGCGGTCGGTTTTTTCTTCTGGCACCAAATCAGCAAATTTGGCTTCTCCGGCTAAGTCGGAAGCTACGTCTGTAGTCACTTTTTCCGTAGTTTTGCGGGCGGCGCGACCGACGATCGGCACTTCTGCCAAAACTTGACCGGGAATGGCGCGCTGTCCGTCTTTGACCATCAGAGTAGAACCCTGGACGATCGCCAATTCGATTTTCAGTTTTTGATTTTTGGCACCGGATTTTCCTTCTTCAAATCCGTCGCCTTCAAATACGAGTTTGCCGTTGTTTTCGGCTACCAGTGCTTCTTCGCCGTGTCTGGTGCGGAAGGAGCGAGTACGCAGGTTCTTGAATTTCACTACGCCGGGGAAGGGGGCGCGTTCTTGTTTGGCGACTTCTCCGGTGAATACGCCGCCGGTGTGGAAGGTACGCATGGTGAGCTGGGTTCCCGGTTCGCCGATCGACTGAGCTGCAATAATCCCGATCGCTTCTCCCATGTCCACCATTTTCAAGTGGGCCAGACTCCAGCCGTAGCAGTGCTGACAAACCGATCGAGTCGATTCACAAGTCAGGGGCGATCGTAAATACACTTCTGCCACCCCAGCTTTACCAATTTCCGTTGCCAACTCATCGGTAATTGGCTGATTTCGGACGGCTTTTTCGCTGCCGTAAGTCACGATTTCCCCCGTTTTGGGGTGCACCGCATCCCTCGCCAACACGCGCCCTAGCAGCCTGTCCTTGAGGGGAATCAGCACTGTTGCTCCGTCCGTCATCGGCCGGACTCGAATTCCCCGCTGGGTGCCGCAGTCTACTTCGCGCACAATTACATCCTGGGACACATCCACCAAACGGCGAGTAAGATAGCCAGAGTCTGCTGTCCGCAAGGCTGTATCTACCAAGCCTTTGCGCGCGCCGTAGGAAGAAATAATGTATTCGGTGACGGTGAGTCCTTCGCGGAAGTTGGTTTTAATTGGCAAGTCAATAATTTCCCCCTGCGGGTCTGCCATCAATCCGCGCATTCCGACTAGCTGCCGCACTTGAGAAATGTTTCCCCGCGCCCCGGAGAAGGCCATCATGTAGACGGAGTTTAGGGGGTCTGTGGCTCGGAAGTTTTTGACTACTTCGTCTTTGAGGTCTTCTGAGGTGCTGTTCCAGGTGTCGATTACTTTTTGGAACCGTTCTACTTCGGTGATTTCGCCTCTGGTGTATTTTTGTTCGGTGATGCGGATTTCTTCTTCGGCTGCATCTAGGAGCGATCGTTTCGACGGTGGCACCTGCAAGTCATCTACGCTAATCGAAACTCCGGCCCGTGTCGCAAAGCGGAAACCCAAGTCTTTGAGTTTATCTGCCATTTGCGCTGTACGGGCCGTTCCGTAGTGCATGAAAGACCAAGAGATTAATTTTTTGAGCTGACCTTTGTCAACAACTCGATTGCGAAAAACAATTTCCTTATTTTCTGTCATTTTTCTGAGTAGTAGTAGTAGTAGTAGTAATTGGTAATTGGAATATTGACGCAGGAGGCTCTCTTGCTGCGAGGCAGAGGGCAGTAGTAAGTAGGTTGGGTTGAGGAACGAAACCCGACATTTCACCCACCCAACATTTCACCCACCCAACATTTCACCCACCCAACATTAACCCAACCGTATTGATTAGTAATTAGTAAGCAGTAATGGGTAAATTTCCTAACTTAAATCACCATTATTTATTAGCGATTACTTATTAGTAATTACCCACCACCCCTTACCCATTACCTCCTAATTATTTATCACCGACTCAATAGTTTGGTGATAAATAATCCGGCCCGGAGTAGTGCGAATGAACTGATTGAGCACCTTGCCGTCTCCGTCTTCCCGAACTCGGCGGAACTTGTATTCTTTCGTCACGATACCGTCGGTAGAGCGTTCTACCTTCAGTGGTTCTCCTTCAGGTTCTATGTTTTCGATAGCGCCTTGAAACCTCACCCACACATAGGAGTGCAAGTCAACGACTCCTTGTTCGTAAGCTACAACCGCGTCGGTAAGGTTGGAGAAATAGTGACCGGCTCCTTTTTGAGCGTCAGGATTTTCGGCTGTTAAGTAATAGCAACCGAGCACCATATCTTGAGAAGGAGTAACGATCGGTCTTCCGGTTGCCGGCGACATGATGTTGTTAGAAGCCAGCATCAGCAAGCGCGCTTCCGCCTGAGATTCCAAAGACAAAGGCACGTGCACGGCCATTTGGTCGCCGTCAAAGTCAGCGTTAAAAGCCGGACAGACTAGCGGGTGAAGCTGAATTGCCCTCCCGTCCACCAAAATCGGCTCAAAGGCTTGAATCCCCAAACGGTGGAGGGTCGGCGCCCGGTTTAGCATGACCGGGTGTCCTTCAATCACCTCCTGAAGCACGTCCCAAACGCTGGGATCGTTGCGCTGGATCAGTTTTTTGGCAGCTTTGATGTTGTTGACCAATCCTTGGCGGATCAAGCGGTGGATGACGAAAGGCTGGAAAAGTTCGATCGCCATTTCCCTCGGCAAACCGCACTGATGAATCTTCAGTTTCGGCCCCACCACAATCACCGAACGCCCGGAGTAATCAACTCGTTTCCCGAGCAAGTTTTGCCGGAAGCGCCCTTGTTTCCCTTCAATGATGTCCGACAGCGACTTCAGCGGGCGGTTGTTTGCGCCCACCACAGTCCGGCCCCGGCGACCGTTGTCAATCAGCGCATCCACAGCTTCTTGTAGCATCCGCTTTTCGTTGCGGATGATAATCTCCGGCGCCAGAATTTCTTGCAGTCTCGCCAAGCGGTTATTGCGGTTGATGACTCTCCGATAAAGGTCGTTGAGGTCACTCGTTGCAAAACGCCCGCCGTCTAACTGCACCATCGGCCGCAAGTCCGGGGGAATCACCGGAATCACATTGAGCACCATCCAATCGGGTTGAGAACCCGTAGCGATGAAGTTGTCAATCACTCGCAAGCGTTTAATTAACTTCGCCCGTTTTTGACCTTTAGCATTAGCAATATCTTCCCGCAACTTTTCCGCTTCACTTTCTAGCGGAATATTTTGCAGCAAAACTTGCAAAGCTTCAGCACCAATCCCTACTTCTACACCTGTGAGTGTGGAATCTTCGCTGTAAAGTTCGTCTTCTATTTCCAGCCAAGCATCTTCTGTAAGCAATTGCTTGTATTGCAGCTTCTCTGCATTACCTGCATTGAGGACAACGTAGGCATTGAAATACACGATTTGTTCGACATCTCGCAGCGGCATATCTAACAGAATTGCCATGTAACTCGGGATGCCTTTGAGATACCAAACGTGAGCGACTGGAGCTGCTAATTTGATAAAGCCCATGCGATGGCGGCGGACGCGAGATTCAGTGACTTCAACACCGCATCTTTCGCAAACAATGCCTCTATGGCGAACTCGTTTGTACTTCCCACAATGACATTCCCAATCTTTGGCAGGCCCAAAAATGCGCTCGCAAAACAAGCCATCCATTTCAGGTTTTAATGTCCTATAATTAATTGTTTCGGGTTTTGTCACCTCGCCGGTTATCTGACCGTTGGGTAAAGTTCTCTCTCCCCACTGTCGAATTCTTTCTGGTGAAGCTAACCCTATCTTGACGTAATCAAAGCGTTGTTCTATCTTAGCCATTTTGACTCCAATTGATGATTTACAGTCGATTATTTGTGGTAATTTATCTTTTTTGTTTGCTTGTTTTGCGGCTTAAATCAATTTTATTCTCCTCTATATGTGACATTCCTTTTGATATCAGAAATGACATTTCTGGACACCTCAAATTCCTGAGCAATTTTAGCAATGGATTCTCCGGCTTGAATTCGTTCTCTGATTTCAAGAGCTTGAGCAAAAGTAAATTTGCGATCGAGATGTCCACCCATGCGAGGAAGTGGAACCTGTTGACCTGCTTCTTTCCAAGTGACGTGATATTTAATATCGTGTATGGTTTTGCGGCCGACACTGTATTCCTGTGCTACATCCTTCATCCTCTCTCCTGCTGCTAGCTTTTGTCGAATTTCTCGCACCTTTTCCCAATCTAATTTGGCATTGGAAAGAGGATGACTTTTGCCTTGAGTGCGTCCTTTCTTAGAAGCATCTAACAAATTTTGAGTGCGAGTACCAGCCCAAAGGTGTTCTGGATTGATGCAACTGGGATTGTCGCAGGTATGACAAGCATCCATCGAAGTCGGAAGTTCATATCCTAATTTCTCGGCTAAAACAGCACGGGTAACTGATTTTAATTTCCCATTTTTCCAGTATCTGCCATAACCTTGACCATCCTTTCCACCTGAGAAAATGATGCAGCCGCTGTCTTGAATTTCTCCTAAAAAATTGGGTGAAACTGTAGTGAAGTTATCGGGAATATTTGTCTGAAGTATCTTAATAATAGTTTCATGTTGTACTCCATACTCTTTTGCTAGGTGGTTCTTGATGGTTCCAGATAAATATTTAGTCTGAATTTCCCGTAGTTGTGCGATCGACAATATGCCAATACCGGGAATACTTTTGCGTCTGGGAGTTTTGCGATCGCGCCCCATCATCTGCCCGGTATTTTCAGCCGCAGTTCCCGCTACGAGATGTGCTGGGTTGATGCAGCTTCGATTGTCGCAGGTGTGGCAAGCAAAATAACCGGAACCAAGGAATCCTGCTATTTTTGATTCGAGGACTAATCGGTGGACTAATACCGTTTTGCCATCGAGCCACTTGCGCCCGTAACCGTTGCCAAACTTGCTCCCTTGCCAGTTAATACAGCCTGTCGCCCGGTCAAATTCTCCTTCTATTCCTGGGACAACTGTTACAATAGTCATGTCAGCGTCTCTCCTCTTAAGAGCGTTGATTCGCCTCACCAGTGTTCGTACCACTGCTGAGGCATTTTAATTGGGACTTCTCGATTTTAGATGTGAGATGTAAGATTGAATGCTGTCAAACAATTCTTCAATCTAAAATCTAAAATCTAAAATCTAAAATCCCTAATCCTCGTCAAGTTCGTCACGAGAAAGCGATTCGTAAGTAGGCCGGGAGGGCGATCGCTTGCCCCCAGCATCTGCCATCAAATCCACCTCAACGTGCTCGCTGCCCTCGTCGGACGTATTCACCTTGTGCACAGCAATATCCAAGCACAAAGACTGCAACTCCCGCATCAGCACCTTGAAAGATTCCGGCGTACCGGGGCGCGGGATAGCTTTGCCTTTGACGATCGCATTCAGCGCTTCATTCCGCCCCTGCATATCGTCCGACTTGACAGTCAGCAACTCTTGCAAAGTATAAGCGGCGCCGAACGCTTCCAGAGCCCAGACTTCCATTTCTCCGAACCGCTGACCCCCCTGCTGCGCTTTGCCGCCCAAAGGCTGCTGCGTTACCAGCGAGTAAGGGCCTGTGCTACGGGCGTGGATCTTATCGTCTACCAAGTGAACCAGCTTCAGCATATAAGCGATGCCGACTGTGATCGGGCGATCGAACGGTTCCCCAGTTCTGCCATCGTAGACAATAGTCTTGCCGGGGTGCTTTTCATTAAACACCCAAGGCTTACCGGTTTTTTCCCGTGCCTCCTGTAGCTTACCGTGTACGGTTTCCCGCGACTTTTCAGCCCCGTGCATTTCATCAAAAGGCACCATCTTGAACCGCATCGACAGATTTTCGCCCGCCCATCCCAGCAAGCACTCAAAAATCTGACCTACGTTCATCCGCGACGGTACGCCCAAGGGATTGAGCACTATGTCAACCGGAGTCCCGTCGGGCAAATAAGGCATATCCTCCATCGGCAGAATCCGGGACACAATACCCTTATTTCCGTGGCGGCCGGCCATTTTGTCGCCGACTTGAATCTTCCGCTTTTGAGCCACGTAGACGCGGACGACCATGTTGGCGCCGGGGGGCAGTTCATCGCCCTGTTCGCGGGTAAACACCCGCACGTCCACCACGCGGCCTTTTTCGCCGTTAGGGACGCGGAGGGAATTGTCGCGCACGTCGCGGGCTTTTTCGCCGAAGATTGCCCTCAGCAGTTTTTCTTCCGGCGGTTGGTCGGATTCGCCTTTGGGGGTGACTTTGCCGACTAGGATGTCGCTGGCTTCTACCCAAGCACCTTTGCGGATAATTCCTTGTTCGTCTAGCTGGCGCAGCGCGTCTTCGCCGACGTTAGGAATTTCACGAGTGATTTCTTCGGGGCCGAGTTTAGTTTGACGGGCTTCGATTTCGTATTTTTCAATGTGGATCGAAGTGTAGACATCTTCGTACACCAAACGCTCGCTAATTAGCATCGCGTCTTCGTAGTTGTAGCCTTCCCAAGGCATATAAGCTACGAGGATGTTGTGGCCCAGAGCGAGTTCTGCCCCTTCGGTAGAGGAACCATCGGCGAGCACTTGACCTGCTACGACGCGATCGCCCTCATAAATCAGCGGACGCTGGTTTAAACAAGTATCCTGGTTAGAACGCTGATATTTTTGCAGTTCGTGTTCGATGCAGCCAGCATATTTTTGCTTCCAAACCGAGGGCTGTTTGACTTTGAGATCGTCGTATTCCTTAATCAGGAAATGTTCTTCGCTGGAATTCGATTCGGCATCTACAGCCAGGGGTTTGACAATAATCCGGGTAGCGTCGATGTATATCACCTCGCCGTCGATCCGGGAAACCACAACCATCCCCGAATCTCGCGCCGCCTGAGCTTCCAAGCCCGTACCGACGAGGGGCCGTTCTGGTTTCAGTAGCGGCACAGCTTGCCGCTGCATATTCGATCCCATCAGAGCTCGGTTGGCGTCGTCGTGTTCCAAGAACGGAATCAGCGATGTCGCGACGGAGACGATTTGCACGGGCGAAATCGCCATGTAGTCCACCTGCATGGGAGTGGTGGTAGTAAACTCTTGGCGGTAGCGGACGGCTACGGTTTCGCCCAAGAGGTTGTTGTTTTCGTCGAGGCTGATGTCTCCGGGGGCGACGCGCAAATCGTCTTCTTCGTCGGCTGTCATGTAAACAGGGGCTTTGTCGCGCAGCACCCGTCCTTTTTCTACTGGATAAAAAGGAGTTTCGATGAAGCCGTAGGGGTTGACGCGGGCGTGGGTTGCTAAGGAACCGATCAGACCGGCGTTGGGGCCTTCTGGTGTTTCGATCGGGCAAATCCGGCCGTAGTGGGACGGGTGAATGTCACGTACTGCAAACCCGGCGCGTTCGCGAGTCAGACCTCCTGGGCCCAAGGCGGAAAGCCGACGTTTGTGAGTCAGTTCTGCCAGAGGGTTGGTTTGATCCATAAACTGCGATAGCTGGGAGGAACCGAAGAATTCCTTGATTGCTGCTACCAGCGGTTTGGGGTTGACCAGAGAAGCTGGGCTGAGGGAGTCGGCATCCGAGACTGTCATTCTTTCGCGGATGATCCGTTCTAAGCGGTTGAGGCCGACTCGGACTTGGTTTTGCAGCAGTTCTCCGACACTGCGGACGCGACGGTTGCCTAAGTGGTCGATGTCGTCGGTGGAGCCGATGTCGAATTCGAGGTTAATTAAGTAGTCGATCGCTGTCAAAATATCTTGGGATGTCAGCACCCGCGTGGTATCGGGGACTGTCAAGCGCAATTTTTTGTTGAGTTTGTAACGGCCGACTCGGCCCAAATCGTAGCGTTTGGGGTCGAAAAAGCGCGAGTTGAGGAGCTGTTCGCCGCCCGCTACGGTGGGGGGTTCACCGGGACGGAGTTTGCGGTAGAGCTCCATCAAAGCTTCTTCTTCGCCGAATTGTCCTTCTTTCTCGATCGTCTTTTGGAAGTATTCCGGGTGCCGCAGGGAGTCGTAGATTTCGCCGTCTGTAAGTCCGAGGGCTTTGAGCAGCACCTGAGCCGATAGTTTGCGGGTTTTGTCGATTCTGACCCAGACTAAATCGTTTTTGTCTGTCTCGAACTTGAGCCACGCGCCCCGGTTAGGGATGAGCGAGGCGTTGTAGGAACGGCGACCGTTTTTGTCGGTTTCCGATTTGTAGTACACGCCGGGGGAACGCACGATTTGGTTGACGATGACCCGTTCTGCGCCGTTGATGATGAAAGTGCCGCGCTCGGTCATCAGGGGCAAGTCGCCGATGAAGACTTCTTGTTCTTTGATTTCCCCTGTTTCTTTGTTAATCAGGCGGGTGGGGACGTACATTTGCACCGAGTAGGTGCTGTCCCGGCGCTTGGCTTCGTCCACATCATATTTGGGGCGCTTGAGTTTGAAGTCTTTGCCCATGAAGTGGAGTTCCAGCTTGCCCGTGTAGTCTGTAATCGGGGAGAAGCTGTCGAGTTCTTCGATCAGCCCGGCTTCTAGAAACCAGCGAAAACTTGCCCGCTGGATTTCGATCAGGTCGGGCAAGGTGAAGGCGAATTCTGTGTAATCTTTAGTGGTCATGGGTGTCCTTTTTCCGCAGTGGCTCTAGCTTTTTACATGGCGCCAAGGCTGGGTTTTTTTTACCTTGTTGCGTTTTTTTGATGGATTGTGTGAGAGAATTTATATGATGTTTTCGATCGCCTGCCAACTGCTGCAACGGTTATTATTGCTTGGGGCTCGCAGTATTTTTGTGCGGATTTTAGTTTCGATCGAGATGCTTTTAGCTCTGATCTCGTGGTATCCCGGGGTGAATTCCCTACACTTTTGACTCCTAAAATTGACTTGACAGCTATTGCCAAATTGCTGAGGTTCCAAGTTTCTTCTGATGTGTAAGTTTGAGTGTGTAAGTTTGAGGTATTGCCTGAAGTTTTGACCGATCCCGAAGTTTAGCGTACTCGCGTTGTGTTGGTAGTTCCTGGGCGACCTCGCAGGATCGGATACTAAGCCAACGCCCGATCGGTCGGTTCTTTTTATTATAGGACGCAAATCCGATCGCAACAGGCAACGCCAAAAGAATCTCCAATAAAGGATGAATCCGGTTTTTCTGGCAGGATAGAAATGGGATTATCCCGATCGCTGGCTCCTAAATCAACCTGTTTTTCTCCTTTCTGTGCTCTGCTATAACTAAACAGAAAAGCCGAATAGCTGACAGGCATTTTCGGTTGTCTGCTGGGACAAAGTTAAGAGAGAAACTCCTCTCAATTTAGCAACTTGCTCGGCTACGTAGTAGACATAGGCTGGTTCGTTGCGTTTTCCCCGCTGGGGTACGGGGGCGAGAAAAGGGCAATCTGTCTCGACTAGGATGCGATCGCTATTTACCATACAAGCTGATTCTTGTATTTGCAAGGCTTTTTTAAAGGTGACTGTTCCGCTAAAACTAATGTAGAAACCTAGGTCTAAAAACCACTGGGTTTCTTCGGGTGTGCCTCCCCAGCAGTGCATGACCCCGCGCACGGGCCCGCGTGTTTGCCAAAAGTTCCTCAGCATTTCGGCCATTGGGGCGGCGGCGTCGCGACAGTGGATAATGACTGGTTTGTCAAGTTCCTGGGCGATTGCAAGCTGTGCCTCAAACACTTTAAACTGGTGTTCTCGATCGTCAGCTTTATAAAAGTCCAGTCCGGTTTCGCCGATCGCTACTACCCTAGAGTCCGAACTTGCTAATTCCCTAATCTGGCTCGCAGTCTCGTCTTTCCACTTGTCCGCATCTAGGGGGTGAAGTCCAACCGCAAACGAGACTTCTGCAAACTGATTGGCGATTGCTTGAATGCCGGCAAACTCTTCTGGCTCTACACAAGAATGAACCAGCCGAACTACACCAGCTTCGCGCCAGCGTTCTCGAATGGCTTCTAACTCAGATTTGTAGATTTCAAAGTTGATATGAACGTGAGTGTCGATGAGCTGCATGGGGGAAGCAGATTAGAGGTGATACGGGAGAGTCTTGGTGGGATAGGGCGAGGGGGGAGTGAGAGAGTCGGGGAGTGGGAGTGGGAGAGAGTGTGTGGGAAAAATCTTCCGTCTTCTTTCTTCCTTCTTCCTGCTTCACGCTTGACAATTCCCGCATCCAGGATACCCGCCACGTGATTCATCCGTCCAGAAATAAAAAACCTGTATCCGATGAAACTTGCCGAACGTATTTATCTCGCGCAAGTCAATGCTTCAATCGAAAATCGAAAATCGAAAATCGAAAATCGATTGACTTCTTCCCTCAACATCCATCCCTTCAATCTTGTACACTGCTTCGTTGCCGAACTTTCTGCTTCCTTAAGATGCTACCGAGGATGCTTCGTGTGGCTTGAGGGTTCTTGCCAAGCGGGACTTTTTGCGAGCGCCGTTGTTGCGGTGGAGTACACCTTTTTTGACAGCTTTGTCAATTTTGCTGTATGCCTCAGACATTCGCTGCTGGACTTCTTGCATTAATTCCGGGCTCGGAGCTGCGGCGTACTTGTCTACCGCAGCGAAATACTTCTTCATCAAAGTTTTGACCGCTGACTTGTAAGATTTGTTGTACAAGCGGTTACGTTCGGCGATTTTGACTCGTTTGACGGCGGACTTAATATTTGCCATAGTTCAGTTGCTGGAAGTAGGTATTCATGGATACGCCCTAGTCTAAAGACACGGGGATTTTCAAGGACAACCTTTTCGGGATCGATCCGCAAAAAGCTTGATTTTTAATGGCGGAGTAAGACAGCCACTTTCCATGCGCTCAGATTGAGCTGAGTCTGTGGCTACTTTTTGGCGACGCCCGCGCAATAATTTTTTATTGACTCATGTGAACAAGCCTGACGGTCAACTGAGTACAGTTAGAGCGCAAGCTTCTTTTTCCTTTTTTTCAAAGGCTTTTTATAGTGAGGTAGTTCCACCCCCACTTGCTAATATAGTATCAGAGTATTTCCCGATCATCTTGGGGTATAAAAGAATAATTGTCGGTTTCGGTACCTACACCCGACGAGCCTTTCATCCCAAGGAGTAATTCCCAACGGGGTACGGGGCGCAGCGCTCTGATTAATCCCCTCTAAATATACCGAGGGACTTCCCGGCTGGTAGTTAACTGCCTGTTCTTTACCCCTGACAATACCCAAAGGTATGACACGGGTTTTACAGAGGCGTTTTGCGGTGTTTCCACCGTCACGAGTTAAAGTCACGGTTTCTTGCGCGCAATTTTCAAGTATACAATAATTTGGCGTTTTTTTATAAAAAAATTATCAGGTGTTGGAAAAACTAATATAGCACCTATTTTGCTGAAAATCCAATTCTCTGAAAAATCCAAGTTAAGCTATAAGAAAGAATACGGGTTATTTGGGCTTCGGCAAGAAGCACTTACCGAAGGTAGAAGGTAAAAAGCTGAAGGTAGAAGGTAGAAGACAGCCGGATCTGAAGGTAGAAGGTAGAAGGCAGAATCAAAATTCTCCCCCTCGAACACTCTCCCTCTCGGATATTATCGGGGTCGGACACTCTCCCCTCTGCGTTCCCACCCTCTCCCTCCGCAACCGGTTCTCTGGCGGGCAATTCAAGAGAGAAGGTTGTGACTTGTCCTCAGTGTTGCAAAATCCTCGACAGAGATTTAAATGCTGCACTGAAGCCTTGGAAAATGCCGCGACTCTCGCGGTTTAAGCTTGTGGACTGGTGGTGACCTACTTCTCTAGGAGATAGCCACAAAAATCCCAAATTGTCAAGCAAATGTTAGTGAAGTTATAGACGGCATTCCTAATCTCCATGCTGCGAATCATTACTCAGTGGGTTGAGGCACAAGCTGAACTGCGACGGATCTGCGATCGCACCCATGACGAACTTGTCGTTCACAAAGAAGCCACCGTGCGGGAGGTGCTGCAAGCTGTAAGGCGCAGAGGCGATCAGGCTGTGCTGCACTACACTGCTGAATTTGACCGCATGACCCTAAATGTGGAAGATTTACGGGTGAGTGGCGCCGAATTGGATGCTGCTTATCAGCAGGTGTCTAAAGAATTATTAAATGCAATCCGCACAGCTTGCAAACAGGTAGAGGCGTTTCACCGACAGCGCGTACCCAAGTCTTGGGTGCAGTTTGGTGATGACGAGATTGTTTTGGGCAAGCGCTACACGCCGGTCGATCGAGCGGGAATCTACATTCCTGGCGGTCAGGCGTCCTATCCAAGCTCGGTGATCATGAATGCGGTTCCTGCGAAGGTCGCCAAGGTGCCGAGACTGGTGATGTGTACTCCCCCCGGACAGGAGAAGAAAATGAATCCTGCGGTGCTGGTAGCGGCTCAGGAAGCGGGAGTTGATGAGATTTATCGGGTAGGCGGGGCGCAGGCGATCGCAGCTTTAGCCTACGGTACGGAAACTATTCCGAAGGTGGATTTAATTACTGGGCCGGGGAATATTTACGTCACCCTGGCTAAAAAACTGGTTTACGGGACTGTGGGGATCGATTCTCTGGCTGGCCCGTCGGAGGTGTTGATTATTGCGGATGGTTCGGCGAATCCTGTACACGTGGCTGCGGATATGTTGGCTCAAGCTGAGCACGATTCGATGGCGTCGGCAATTTTGCTGACGGCGGATTCGGTGCTGGCTAGGAAGGTGGTGGCTGAGGTAGACAGACAGTTGGCAAATCACCCGCGCCGAACTTTAACAGAAAAGGCGATCGTCAACTATGGTTTAGTCGTGGTAGTTGACTCGCTCAAAGCGGCGGCGGAACTCTCTAACGAGTTTGCGCCCGAACACTTGGAATTGCAAGTTGCAGATCCTTGGGCTTTGCTCGACCAAATTCGCCACGCTGGGGCGATTTTCTTGGGATGCTCGACGCCGGAAGCTGTAGGTGATTATTTGGCTGGCCCGAATCACACTTTGCCGACTTCTGGGGCTCCGCGCTATGCGTCGCCGCTGGGTGTCGAAACTTTTATGAAGCATTCGAGTTTGATTCAATATTCGCCGGCTGCACTTAAGAAGGTGAGTAGGGCGATTAATGTTTTGGCCGAAGCAGAGGGGCTTCCTTCTCACGCTGATTCGGTGCGGCTGCGGACTGAAAATGAGGGAAAGGGTGAGTTTTAGATGGTAAATTTGAGATGGGCGATCGGCAAAATACATAGGTAGTCAAAAGCGATTGAAATGCAATGAAAGGAAGCAATTCTCTTGCGATTATGGTAGCTTTACATTCTGTGACAATCGACCCAGTTTATTTGCACCTACTTACTTACGCACTGCGGGTTTAAGAAACCCGGTTTCTTCAAGAATCTTGCTGAAAAGACGCAATTATGTTAAGAAACCGGGTTTATGGGTAGGTAATAATTATGTTGGTGGGAAGCGCGAAATTGTGGACAGTAGGCGAGAATCATCGAAAAATTTAAAGTCTAAATATCGGAAATTTAAAGGTGCATGGTATTGAATACTGTTTTGGTAGCGATCGACAATTCAGAGCTTGCAGAACGGGTTTTGCAAGTTGTAGGACAATTTCAGCTAGAATCGACGGCCAAGGTGATTCTAGTTCATGTTGTGAGTTCTGGTAGGTCGGATTTTGACGCGGTTGTCGATCGACCTCACGCTCAGGGAGATGAGATTGCTTACCGAGAGGTAGAGAAGTTGCTGCAATCTTATCAGGAAAAGTTGCCTTGCCAGAGTGAATTGGAAATTGTATCGGGACAACCTGCAGAAGAAATTGTCCGTTTGGCTCATATCTATAAGGCGGATTTAATTGCGATCGGCTGTCGGGGTTTGACTGGTTTAAAGCGGATTTTGGAGGGTTCGGTGAGTGCGGAGGTTGTGGCTGAGGCTCCTTGTTCGGTGTTGGTGGTGCGGGCGAAGTAAGTAGGCTGGTAAATGCGATCGGGAGCATCTCAGTTTTGCATTTACAGTGCGAGCGTCCCCGCTCGCACTACAATAAAAAAAATGCTTTTTACAAAACTGAGATGCTCCCATGCGATCGACTATTGCATTTACATAAACCAAGATAGCTATTAATACCAAATCCGGGTATCGTACCCCCTTGATGTTTATTGACACTCCCCTGCCTGAAGGCGAGGGGATTCTTGGTTCTGCGACATACCTTAAAACTATCTATCCTTGCGGCAGT